>NZ_JBJDRE010000006.1:0-247190 GCF_044987315.1 Devosia sp. ZW T5_3 | reverse complement strand
GAATATAGGTGCAGCCGGCGGAGCGATTGGCATAGCGCCAGCCGTGATACTGGCATTTGAGCTCGCCGCCCTCGTTGATGCCGATGGAAAGGCGCACGCCGCGATGCAGGCACCGGTTCTCCCAGACATTCACATTGCCATCGTCGGCCCGCCACACGGCGAGTTCGCGGCCCAGCAACTGGCCCTGATAAACGTGGCGGAACGGCAAATCTTCGCTCGAGGCGATGGGGTACCAGGTGGGGTCGGACAGGGAGAGCGTCATGGCGTCATCCGAAGAGAATTTTGGATCGCGCCACGATCGGATGAGGTCGATGTCGGCGGGCCTTGGCGTACGAGGTCCGCTCCATGCCGTCAGCTCGCGGCGGGGATCACGCCGTAGGTGATGCCCTTCTGGCTGAGCCAGCGGCGGTAGGCGATGGCGGATTTGTCGGCGCGGATCGGGGTTTCCGAGCGCGGATCGAGCGGTAGCCGCTTGGGGAACTGGTTTTCGAGGATGGGCTTGTCCTGGCCGAAAATGGTCTGCTGGAAGCGCCTGAGATCGGTAATGGTCGAGGTGGAATCGATCATCGATTGCAGCAGGTGCGCGCGGCAGCGCTCTTCGGTCATGGGTTGGAGAAATATCGCGATGACGTCGCGGCGGCTCTCATCCTCGGGGCAGGATTTGTAGAGCACCGAGCAGAAGGGATGGGGCACGCGATAGACATATTCGACTTCCTGGCCTTCGGTCGCCGAGAGGGCCGCGCGGGGCTGGAAGAAGCGGCAACGCGTGGCCAGCACCTCGTCGCGTTCCTCGGAAACTTCGACGTCGTATTCCTTGACCTCGGTATGCGGCTCGGCGCCCAGAATGTCGGTATGGACATAGGGGAAGTGGCCCATGTCGAGGAAGTTTTCGACGGCGCGCGGGGCCGAGACGTGAATGCCGATGGAGCCGCAGCTCATATTGACGCGGTCGGGCTCGGCATATTCGGGGATGGGAAACAGCTCGGCCGGCGGATTGCCGAAACTGGTCCAGATATAGCCATAGCCGGTGATGACGGGCAGGCGCTCGGTAACGGTCGCGGGGTCGATCTCGTCGCCCTGTTCCTCATCACTGCGCCGCCAGACGATTGGGGCGCCGTCGCGGTCGCGGGTGATGGCGATACGGGTATCGAGCAGCAGCGTGGTTTCGACCAGGCCGGGGGTGATCTCGTTGGTCGCGGCCACGACCTGCCAGAGGTCGCGGGTCAGGGAGTCGATATTGGGCATGAGGCATCCGTGGCTTGCTGAAAGCAGCATAGGGCGGCGGGGGCTTGTCGGGCAAGGGGTGACCGCCGCCCCAAGGGGGATCCGCTACCCCCGATAAATATCAAAATTCCCAAACGCCTGCGTCGTCGCCATAACCTGTAGCCGATTGACGTTGACATGGTGCGGCAGCAGCGTCGACCAGACGATGGTTTCGGCAATGTCCTCGGCATTCATGGCCTTGGTGTTTTCGTAGGGCTTGCTCGCCTTGCCTTCGTCGCCCTTGAAGCGGACGAGGGAGAATTCGGTTTCGGTCAGGCCCGGCTCGATATTGGTGACGCGGATATTCTTGCCCTGCACATCCGAGCGGATATTGAGGGCGAATTGCTTCACGAAGGCCTTGGTGGCGCCATAGACCGAACCGCCCGGATAGGGGTAATCGCCGGCGACTGATCCGAGCGTGACCACATGGCCGCCGCCGCGCGCGATCATGCCGGGCAGCAACGCGCGCACGGTATAGACCAGCCCCGTGATATTGGTCGCGATCATGGTTTCCCAATCGCCGACATCGGCTTCGGCGGCGGGTTGCAGGCCCAGCGCCAGCCCCGCATTGGCGAGCACGATATTGATCTTGTCGAAGGGCGCGGGCAGGGCCGCAATCGCGGCGTCGATGGCTTTGCGATCCTGCACATCGAGTTCGATGATGTGGCAGTTTTCGGCGCCCAGCTCGGCCTGCAATTCCCTGAGGCGGTCGCCGCGGCGGCCGGTCGCAATCACCTTGCCGCCGGCCTCGACATAGCGGCGCGCGGCTGCGGCGCCAAAGCCGGAGGTGGCGCCGGTGATGAAGACGACGAAGCTCTTGGGGTCAAGCAGCTGATACATGGCGATGTCCTGAAGATTAGTCGGGGAGGTCGGGTCAGGGTGGACCGGGGAGGGGCCGGGCGTCAACCGGGCCACCTTTCCAAATCTTAACCCGGCTTACCGAGAGCTAACGTGATGGGCGGGACGAGCCGAGCTATGGTTGTCGATACAATCTGGAGATGCATGGGTTTGAAGACCGTCACGAAAATAGTTCTGGCTCTGGTGGTGATAGCGGGCGCAGGCGCCGCCGGTTGGTGGTTCTTTGCTGCACCAAAGGCCGCGACTGTGCCCAATACGGTAACGGTGGGTCGCGCCGATATCGAGCAGACCGTGCTGGCATCGGGCGTGTTGCAGGCCAATTCGCTGGTCAGCGTGGGCGCCGAGGTTTCGGGGCGGATCGATGCGGTCAATGTGAAGCTGGGGCAGGACGTCAAGAAGGGCGATGTGATCGCCGAGATCGACTCGCTCAATCAGGAAAATGCGGTCAAGGCAGCGCAGGCGGCGCTGACGGCCATCGAAGCGCAGAAACGGGCGCAGGAGGCGACGCTGGTGCAGGCCAAGGCCGCGCTGGCGCGCAATACTTCGCTGAGCGCTGGCAATCTGGTGTCCAAGACCGATCTCGATAGCGCGCAGGCGGCGGTGGATTCGTCCCTGGCGCAGATCGATCAGCTCGATGCGCAGATCGCCCAGGCGCAATTGAGCGTGGAATCGGCGCAGCTCAATCTGTCACGCACCAAGATCGTAGCACCCAATGACGGCACGGTGGTCGCGGTGCTGGTCGAGGCCGGGCAGACCGTCAACGCCAACCAGACGACGCCCACCATCGTCAAGATTGCCGATCTCGACACCATGGTCATCAAGGCCGAGATTTCGGAGGCCGATGTGGTGCGCGTGGCCGCCGGGCAGCGGGTCTATTTCACCATTCTGGGCGAGCCCGACAAGCAGATCGACGCCACCCTGCGCGAGATCGAGCCGGCGCCGACCTCGATCAGTTCGGATAGCACTTCGACCGATACGGCCATCTATTACAACGGCCTATTCGACGTGCCCAATCCCGATCACAAGCTGCGCATTTCGATGACCGCGCAGGTAACCATCGTGCTCGACGAGGTGGAAAATGCCCTGGTGCTGTCCTCGGGCCTCGTGACCCGGCGCGGACCGGATGGCAATGCCATGGTGCTTGTCTATGACCCCGACACCGAGCAGACCGAGCCGCGGCGGGTCGAAGTGGGCCTCAACAACAATGTCATGGCCGAAATCAAGAGCGGGCTGAACGAAGGCGACGAAGTGGTGGCCTCAGGCGCCAGCGGCGTGCGGGTGCCGACGGGCAATAATGCCGGGCGCGGCCCCGGAGCGGGCGGGTTGATCGGCTTTGGTGGCGGACCACGGTCATGACGGACAGCAAAGCGCCGATCATCTCGTTGCGCGGGCTCAACCGGGTCTTCGCGACCGGGGGCGAGGCCGTGACCGTGCTGCGGAATATCGATCTCGATATCCACCAGGGCGAACTGGTGGCCATCATCGGTCAGTCCGGCTCGGGTAAATCGACGCTGATGAATATTCTGGGGTGCCTCGATAAGGCGACCACGGGCAAATACACCTTTGGCGGCAAGGATGTCGGCCGGCTGGGACCAGACGCGCTGGCCGAGCTGCGGCGCGAGCATTTCGGCTTTATCTTCCAGCGCTATCAATTGCTGCCCGATCTCGATGCCGTGGAAAATGTTGAAATTCCCGCCATCTATGCCGGGGTGGATGCAACAGCGCGGCGGCAGCGAGCGATTGATCTGCTGACCCGGCTGGGGCTGGGCGAGCGGCTGAGCCATCGGCCCAATGCATTATCGGGCGGCCAACAGCAGCGCGTCAGCGTGGCGCGGGCGCTGATGAATGGCGGCGAGGTAATCCTGGCCGACGAACCCACAGGAGCGCTGGACAGCCATAGCGGCAAGGAATTGCTGGCCTTGCTGCACGAGCTGCATGGCGAGGGCCACACCATCATCATCGTCACCCATGATGCCTCTATCGCCGCGCAGGCCGAGCGGGTGATCGAGATTTCCGATGGCGTGATCATCGCCGACCGCCGCAATGGCGAAGAGACCCGCAATGACCGCACCAAGCAAACCATCCGCCGCATTGCGCGCTGGCGTGAGGGGCTGGACCGCGCCGGCGAGGCATTCCGCATGGCGCTGCGGGCCATGGTGGCGCATAAGCTGCGCACGTTCCTCACCATGCTGGGCATTATCATCGGTATTGCGTCGGTGGTGAGCGTGGTGGCCCTGGGACAGGGCAGCCAGCAGACCGTGCTCAACAATATCGCCTCGATCGGCACCAATACGATCAATATCTATCCCGGCAGCGGCTTTGGCGACCGGCGCTCGGCGCGCATCCAAACCCTGGTGCCCTCCGACGCGGCGGCTATCGGCGAGCAGCCCTTTGCCGATAGCGTCTCCCCGCAGGTCAGCTCCAACGCCACGGTGCTGTTCCGCGCCACCTCGTCCAATGCGACGGTGACCGGCGTCGGCGCGGGCTATTTCCAGGTCAATGGGCGCACCTTCACCGATGGGGTGGGCTTCAATGAAACCAGCGTCAGCCAGATGACGCAGGAAGCCGTCATCGACAAAAATGCGAGCGACGCTTTCTTCGTCAATGGCGAGGAACCGGTGGGGCAGGTGATCATGCTCGACAATGTGCCGGTGCGGGTCATCGGGGTGGTGGCCAATGTCACCGGCTTCGGCCCGGGCGGCAATTCAGCCAATGTCTATGTGCCCTATACCACCGCGATGCGCCGCATCCTGGGGCAGAGCTACCTCAGCTCGGTCGCGGTGCGCGTCGCCGACAGCTACGACATGAGCCAGGCCGAGGCCGATATCACCGAGCTGCTGACGCGGCTGCATGGCGGCAAGACCGATTTTTTCCTGCAGAACACGGCGACCATTCGCGAAACCATTGAGTCCACCTCGCAAACCCTGACCCTGTTGATCTCCACCATTGCAGTGATTTCGCTCGTGGTGGGCGGCATCGGGGTGATGAACATCATGCTGGTCAGCGTCTCCGAGCGGACCAAGGAGATCGGCATTCGCATGGCCGTGGGGGCGCGGCGCGGCGATATCCTGCGCCAATTCCTGATCGAGGCGGTGCTGGTCTGCTTCGTCGGCGGCGCCGCCGGGGTGGCGCTGAGCTTCGGGCTGGGCAGTGCGCTCACCGCGCTCGTGCAGGGCGCGACGGTGCGTTACTCCGCCGAGTCGATCGTCTTGGCGATCCTGTCGTCGAGCCTGATCGGGGTGGTGTTCGGCTTCATGCCGGCACGCTCGGCGGCACGGCTGGACCCGGTGGAGGCTTTGGCGCGGGAGTAGAAGGGGTATCCCCCTCAATAGTCCTTCTCGTAAAACACGCCCATGCTGGTATTGCCATCCTGCCCGGCAGCGCCGGTGACCTTGAGGTCATTGGTGACATCGAGATTAATCGTCACCTTGCTCTGCCCATTCGCCCCGGCCTGCACGCCCAGATAGACATTGTCCTGGATATAGGTGCCGGCCTGCACCGCCACATTGCCCGCGTCATCAGTGACGATATCGAGATCGTCCAGCCCGGCCGCACTGCGCAGGCTATCGACCAGACCATTGCCGCCACCGCCCATCAGCGAGGCAGCAGCACCGGCGAGCTTTGCCAGCTGCAGCGGCGACAGCTCGCTCATGGAGCGCTTGAAGATCAATTGGCTCAGCACTTCATCCTGCGGCAGCATGGGGGTCGAGGTGAAGCTGACCGCGATGTCGGAGGCGCGACCAGACACGGTGACATAGACGGTAATGCCCTCGCCCTCGGTTTCGGCGACGAAATTGAGGAAGGGGTCGAGATCGCCCACCAGGGTCACTTCCCCGCTCTGGAAGGTGACGCGCTGGCCGAGAATAGCAAGGCGCCCGCGATTGAGCGAGAAGGCCCCCACGGGTTGGATATCGGTCAGCGGGCCGGTGAGACGGACCGAGCCACCCACTTCGGCATCAAGCCCGCGGCCGCGGATGAAGATCTGGTTGGGCGCGTTGACATTGACATCGAGCACCACGCCGCTGGGACGGGTCTGGGGAATGGGCGCGCCGCGCTCGTCCACCTTGGCGCGGGCCAGGGTCTGTTCCACTGCCGGCGGGGTGCGTACATGCTGCACATCGATCAGTTCGGCGCCGCCGCCAAAGCTGTCGGGCACGGTGATATTGGCTTCCTCGACCAGCACATCGCCCGATAGCAGCGGGGAGCCGGTGAGATTGCCGGTCAGCGCGAGCTGGCCCGAAGCGGTGGCGACGAACAGATTGCCATCGGCATAGCGGGCAGAATTGAGCGCAATGCGCAGATCGGCCGGGAAATTCGCGCTGAGGCCAACCGAGCCTGAAGCCGAGACGGAGCCGCCGGTCGACAGATTGGCCGAGAAATTATTGATGACGGCCCGTTCGCCCGACAGCGTTGCCGAGCCGGTAATGCCTTCGAGCCGGGCATTGAGTTCGGGATCGACATAGCCGCCATTGCTGATTGTGGCGGTGCCGCCGAACTGGGGCGCCGAAATGGACCCGCTGACCCGGGCGTCGAGATTGGCCGTGCCGCTGAGCTGGCCGCCCCGGTCGGCCACGAACTGGTTGGCAAGTGCCAGCGGCGCGGAGCCATTGATGGTGAGGTTGAGCCCGTTGCCGGCCAGCGGAACAGTGCCCGAACCGGTCAGCGTCAGCCCGCCCGAGCCATTGGCGCTGAGCGCCGCCAGGGTGACGGTGTTATTGGCAAAGCTGCCATTGGTGGTGAGGCTGAGCGGGGCAATGCCGAATTCGCTGATGGCAGCGGCATTGATGCCCTGGCCCTGCGCCTGGAAAGTGACGCGCGGCGCGCTGCCGGTGCCGCCAATATTGGCGCGGCCATTAAGCGTGCCGGCCAGGCCCAGCTCGGGCATGATGGCATTGGCGATCGAGAGCGGCAGCGCGTTGATATCAACGACGAGGTCGAGCACTTCGCCCGCCGTACCATTGGCGGTGATGCTGCCCGAGCCGACATTGAAGCGCACCGCATTGAGCGCGACATTGGAGCCGGATACGGAAAGAATTGTGGGCTGCGCCAGCGCCGCGGCGAGCTGGCCCTGCCGAAGTTGCGCGCGGTCCAGCGCCAGCCGGTAACCCTGATCGAGGGGGGTGAGCGAACCCGACACATCCACATTGGTGCCGGCGGCAAGCGCCGCCTGGGCGTCGAATGCCGTGGTATCGCCGGTCTGGTTGGCCGTGGCGGTCAGCGTATTGATGGTCACCCCCGCCGCGGCGACATTGCTGGCATTGGCCGCGCCATCGATCACCGGAACGCCGAACAGATCGGCGATGGTCGCATTGATATCGGCAGCGCCGACCCGGATGTCGTTGACCGCCAGATCGCGCACGTCGCCACGAATGGTGGCGCCTTGCTTGCCATCGGTGGGGGTGAGCCGGATATCCGCATTCACCGCGCCCTTGGCCTCGAGCAAAGCCAGGGCGGCGGCCACCGACACATCGGGCGCGACAACGCTCAGCCCGCCATCCAGCAAGCTGGTTTCGGCATTGCGGGTGACCCCACCAGTGATGCGCGTGCCCGCGGCCTGGAAATCGAGATTGGCGAGGGATTGTTCCGTTGCGGTGACTGCGACGTCACCGGCAAGGCTGGTGCGGAAGCCGTCCAGCTCGGCCGCGCCGCTCAACTGACCATCGAGCCGATCGACATTGTAGCGGCCGGCAAAGCCGATTTTCGCATCGCGCAGATTGCGATCGACCAGGCTGCCGCTGGCGACAGTGGCATCGAGATTGAGATCGATGACGTTGTCCTGCCCCTTGGCGGTTCCCACCACCTTGAGCGGGCCGCTGGCGGCGTCCGACAGCAGAACCAGATCGCTCAGGTCGAGATTGAAGGTGAAATCGGCCAGCGCATTGGAATAGGTGCCATCGGCCAGCATCTGCACCTGATTGTTGGCGACGCGGAAATTCTCGGCAACCAGGCCCGCCTCAGTGCGCGCGACACGGCCGGACAGTGCCACCGTGCCAGCCAGCAGACGGTCCGCCGTTTCGTCGTCGATGGCCAGATTGGTGCCCGAACCATCCAGTGTCAGATCGAACCCACCGGTCAGCGGCGTCAGCGAGCCGGTCGCTTTCAAGTCCAGCGCGCCGTCGAGTTCGCGCCCGGCGAGGCCCGAAAAGGGCGAGATGCTGGACGTCTGCAGACCAATATCGCCATTGAATGCGAGGCCATCGAGCTGGCCCTGCAGCGCCGCCGTCAGCGCCTTGCCGACGACGCGGAACTGGGCCAGTTGCACGGGCTGGCCGGCATTCCATAGGCCGGCAATGCCCAAGCCAATGCTCTCGCCCAGAGCCGCCTCGATTTCGTCGCTGGCGGCGATGCCAGACAGGGTGCCATCACCATTGAAGGTGAGGCGCCGCGTGGCGGGATCGGACAGGTTGGCCGCGACACCGCCCAGCGTGAGCGCGAGCGTGTCTGCGGCAAAGCCGGGGCTCTGGAAGCCGCTGATGGAGAGATTGGAGCTCCAGTCTTCCGAATTGCCGGCGCCGAAATCAATGTTGAACTGGGCCGATTGCACATGGGTGGCGCTGCCGGGAACGGGCAGGGTCACCGCCCCGCCAGCGGGATCGGCGACTGTGGCGCTGAGCACGAGCTGGCGCAGGAAATTGTCCGGCGTGGTTTCGGCCGAGGCTTCGAGCGCCAATTGGCCGCCCGTGAGCTTGAGGCCAGAAATCGAGAGCCCGCCCGCCGAGCGCACCAGCGCATTGGCGGTCAGCGCGGTTTCGGCCCCGAAGAAGGGCCGGTAAGGCTCGGCCATCAGTGTTGACAGCGGGCCGCGCAAATCGGCCGCAATGGCAAAGCCCTCGGGCTGCTGGGTGACCGTCGCGACACCCGACAGTGCGGTTTGCTGATTGGCCTCCAGCACCAGTTCGGTGCGCAAATCGGCCACCGGGCCGGCGCCCTTGAGCGACAGGTTCATCGCCGGGCGGTTTTCGATATTGAGCAGGTTGGCGATCACGCCATCGGCGGGCTCGACCAATGCCAGGCCCAGATCGACGGAATTGTCGGCCTTCTTATAATCGACATCGAGATCGAGCGTGCCGCCGGGGCCGTCGAGGCGCACAATATCGAGATTGGTGGTGAGATTGCCGCCCTCCAGCGTAAAGGCGCCATTGAGCGAGATTTCCGAACCGAGGCCAAACACGCCCTCGCTAAAGGTAACCTTGGGAATGGAGAGCTCCTGCAGCACCACCGCGACGGGAAATTCGGGGATTTGCAGCGAACCGGCCTCGGCCGGGGGCAGGTCGGCGCCTTCGGTGGGCACGGCATTGCGCAGATATTCGATGGAATCGGCCTTGAGCGACTGCACATCGAGCTTGCCCAGGAACAGGGCCGCCTGGTTCCAGGTCAGTGTGGCATTGTTGACGCGCAGCCACACGCCCTCTGCGTCCGAAATGGTGATTTCGCGCACCGAGACATTGGAGCCCAGCACGCCATCGATATTGGACAGGCTGATCTGCCGCTCGGGCGTCGAGAGGCGGTCCTGCACGAAGCTGGTGAGCCAATCCTTCTGCTGCTCATTGCTCATCGTCAGCACATCCTGCGCGACGATGACGGCGGGTACGCCCAGCCCGCACAGCACGAGACCCGTGGCCAAGAGGCGCCGGTGATGCATGGTGAGCCGGGCCATCAGAACGACTGCCCTATGCCGACATAGATGGCGTAATCGGGATCGCCCGAGCGCTTGTTGAGCGGCACGGCGACGTCGAGCCGCAGGGGCCCCAGGCCCGTGTAATAGCGCACCCCGACGCCGGCGCCCAGGCGCAGATCATCGAGCTCGGGGAAGGTATCGGCCGCGACATAGCCGCCATCGAGGAACCCGACTACGCCGATGTCGCTCGTGACCTTGGCGCGGGCTTCGAGCGAGCCTTCGAGCAGATAGCGCCCGCCCGTGACATTGCCCAGCCCGTCATCGACGCCGATGGATTTGAAGGCATAGCCGCGCACCGAGCCGCCGCCACCGGCAAAGAACAACTTGTCGGGCGGGATTTCGCTCAGGTCCGGCCCGACCAGCGCCCCGGCCTTGAAGCGGCCGGCCAGCACGAAGGGGTCTTCCTCGCCAAAGCCGAAATAGGTGCGGCCTTCCACGGTGATCTGCGCGGCGGGATTTTCGTAGTTGAATTCGTAGAAGGGCTCGAGATTGGCCTTGAGATACCAGCCGCTGGTAGGATCGACCTTGTCGTCGCGGAAATCCAGCGTCGCGCCGGCATAGATGCCCGCCGTGGTGAAATCGCGGGTGCCGAACACGTCGTCTTCAAACTGGCTGCGCTCCAGCGTGGCGCCGCCTTCGAAGGTGATCTGGTCGGAGAAGAAATGGGTCAGCCCCAGCCGGCCATTGGCCGAGGTTTCCATATAGGTGGGATAGATGGTGCGTTCGGCTGAAATGGCGGCGACGAGATCCGTATCGGGCGTCAGGAAGCCCGGCTTGGTGAAGGTGCCGCCAAACATATAGTCGAATTCTTCGGTATCGAGCGGCCAGGCAATGCTGGCGACGCGCGCATCGAGCCGCAGCCGCTCGGCCTGGCCGAACAGATTGCGCCACAGATGGAAACCTTCCACGCCCAGCCCGTCAATGGTGGAATAAGTGGCGCCGACACCAAAGCGGCGCCCAGCCGATTCCTGCATGAACAGGTTATAGGGCAATAGACCATCGGCGCCGATGGATTGCGCCGCTTCCAGCCGCGCCGCCTGGAACACTTCGAGCCGGTCAAGGCGCTTTTGCGCCAGCGCCAGCTCGTCGGGATCATATTCCTCGCCGACCGTCAGCCCGGTCTGGCGCCGGACGAATTCGGGGTCCATCCGTTCGGTACCCGACACGGTGACCTCGCCAAAGGCGGCTTTCATGCCCGGATTGACCGTAATGGTGACGTCCACACTGCTGCTGGCGTGATCGGCCACCACATCGCGGGTGACCACGGCGGCCTTGGCATAGCCCTGCTGCCGCCAGGCTTCGAGCGCCAGCTGTTCGGCCTTGAGGACCACGCTGGATTTGGCGATCTCGCCGCTGCCGAAACCGCGTGAGGACGGCATGTCGACATGGTCGAACGGGTCGGTGGTGGGCGGGGCCTGATTGACGATATTGACGCTGTTGAAGCGGAACAGCGGGCCGGGCGTCACCAGAATGGCGACATCGACCGGCTTGGGTAATTTGGTATCCGGCGCCAGGTTAGCGGCTTCCGCCCCGCCGACCCGGATACTGACGGTGCCGCCATAATAGCCCTCGTTGTAGAGGGCGGCGATGATGCGCTTGTAATCGCCGCGCGCCTTGGCGAGAAGCCCCGCCGCGCCCGAAGCCGGCTCGTTCTGGTCGGCGACGAGTGCCGAAGCGTTGCGCACGGCATTTTCCGGCACGCCGGTTTCCGTAACGGAAAGATTGACCTTATAGGGCTGCGGGTCGGCGATCACCGCGTCGGCGTCGCTCTGGTTCTCGAACAGCTTGATCCCGAAAATCTCGAATGCAGCAGCCGGCGCCACCGCAAGGCCCAGGCCGGTCGCAGCAAGCAAGATGGCGCTAAAACTCGTTACCAAACGCGCGATATGCAGTGGACCAATTCCCGTCCGTTACGCTTCTACCAAGAAGGACAGAAGCCGATATTGCCCTCAGGGACCAAAAGATTCGGTTAAACCCGATCCCGGCCCCACCCTCCGACGCTGCAGGCGGTCATTTCGTGGCCAGTTTAGGGCGCCATGAAGGCATAGGGCAAGGTTTAGGGAAAATTGTTCTCAATTCCGTGAACAAGCGTGGCCGATGGGCAACGGGTGAGGGACACGGCCGAGCGGTTCGATAATCTCACCATGAGGTCACTGCGATCGTGTTCCCCCACGGTGTCATTCCCGCGAAAGCGGGAACCTCTGTTTTTCTTCCTGCATCGTCAACGGAGGTTCCCGCTTTCGCGGGAATGACACGGTAGAGGGTGGGACCATCGCGGTCACCAAACGCCAAGAACTACTGCCCCACCTTCGCCGCCTTGGCTTCGTCATACCACCAGATCGAAGGAAACCCCGACGAAAATTCCGGCAGGTTTTCGGGGCGGCCGAAGCGATCCCAGCGGGCTGAGCGGGTGTTGCGCAGGCCATAGCTGGGAACGATATTGTGCTGCGCCAGCAGCACCCGGTCGAGCGCCTTGGTCGCGGCTTCGAGCGTTTCCCGATCATCGGCATAGATGATCTTGTCGATCAGCGCGTCGACACCCGGATCGGCAATGCCGGCATAATTCTGCGAACCCGGTTCGTCCTTGCTGGTCGAGCCGAAAAAGAAGCGCTGCTCATTGCCGGGGGAGAAGGTTTGGCCCCACCCAGAATAGATCACGTCGTAATCGAAGCTGCGCAGGCGATTGATATATTGTGGGCTATCGACGGTGCGCAGGGTAGCGGTGATGCCGATCTGGCTGAGATTGGTGACGAGGTTGGTGGCGACCGGCTCGTTGGTCGGGCCGTTGAGCAGGATTTCGAAGCTGAGCTGAGTGCCGTTGGCATCGACCAGGCGATTGCCCTCCAGCGTATAGCCGGCCTGCTGCAGCAAGCCCAATGCGGTACGCAGATTGGCGCGCAGCTTGCTCGCGTCGCCGCTGACCGGGTTGGTATAGGGCTCGGTGAAAACGCGCTGCGGAATCTTGTCGCCCAGCGATTGCAGGATTTCCAGCTCCTCGCCTTCCGGCAGGCCCGACGAGGCGAAAGGCAGGCCGTAGAAGTAACTGTTGAGGCGCTGGTATTGCCCGTAGAACAGCGTCTTGCTCAGTTCCTCGAAGTCGAAGGCATAATTGAGCGCTTCACGCACCCGTTCATCCTGGAAGATGGCGCGGCGCTGGTTGGGGACATAGCCGACGATATAGCCGTTGCTATTGTAGTCCTGCGGGAACAATTCCTGCACGATGCGGCCGTCCTTGACGGCAGGGAAGTCATAGGCGGTGGCCCAGCGGCGTGCCGTGTTTTCCATCCACCAATCGAACTGATCGCCCTTGAAAGCCTCGAAAGCTACATTGAGATCGAGGAAATATTCGACGCGGTACTCGTCGAAATTATTGGTGCCGACCTGGGTCGGATGCTCCTTGCCCCAATAGTTTTCGACCCGCTTATAAGTGACGGTGCGGCCGGCGTCGAAACTGGCCAGTTCATAGGGCCCCGAACCCAGCGGCGGCTCCAGCGTCGAAGCGCCGATGTCGCGTTTCTTGCCCCTGGCGTCGGTGCCCTCCCACCAATGCTGGGGCAGCACCATGAGCTGGCCCAAAATCTTGGGCAGTTCCCGATTGCCCGGCTGGTCGAAGGTGAAAGTGACTTCCCCGGGCGCGGTTTCGGCAACGCCGGTGACATTGTGATAATATTGGGCGCGGTCGGGATTGAGTTCCACCAGCTTGTTGAACGACCAGATGACGTCGCTGACCTTGACCGGTTCGCCATCATGCCATTTCGCATCGGGATTCATGCGGAAGGTGACCGAGGAATAGTCGGCGGGAAATTTCATCGCCTCGGCCAAAAGGCCATAGTCGGTCAACACCTCATCCAGGGATGGGGTCATCAGCGTTTCGTAGAGCAGGCCGACGCCACCCGCGACCTCGCCCTTGGGCAGGATGGGGTTGAACGTATCAAAGCTGCCCATCGCGCTCATCCGCACCGTGCCACCCTTGGGGGCATCGACATTGACATAGTCGAAATGGGTGAAGCCCTCGGGATATTTCGGGGTGCCGATGGCCGAGCTGGCGTGGAGCCAGGTGTCGGGTTTGTCCTCTTGGGCGAAGGCCGACAGGGTGGAGACCAAGACGAGGCCGGCGGCAAGGATTGAGGTGAGCTTCATCGGGCGGCTCCAGGCTATTTTGCAGATTTGCGACAAGACTAGGCGGATTGGGGCGGAGGCGACAGGGGGCGCTGCATCAAGATTTTGCGGGTGCGGAAGCCGGCACGGCCCGCTCGAACGCGGCAGCCAGCAGGGCCTTGGTATAGCCGTCTTGCGGATTGGCAAAGATTTCGGCCGCCGGACCCTGTTCGACCACGCGGCCATTGCGCAGCACGATGATGGTATTGGCGAGCGCGCGGACCACTTTGAGGTCGTGGCTGATGAACAGATAAGTCAGCCCGTGCCGTGTCTGCAGATCGCGCAGCAGATCGACCACCTGGGCCTGGATCGAAACATCAAGGGCGGAGGTGGGCTCGTCCAGCACGACGAATTTGGGATTGAGCACCATGGCGCGGGCAATGGCGATGCGCTGGCGCTGCCCGCCGGAAAATTCGTGCGGATAGCGTAGACCCGCTTCGCTGGGCAGGCCCACCTCGTCCAGCGCTTTGGCCACGCGGGCGTCGCGCTCGGCGGCGGAAAGGCGCGGCGCATGCACCTTGAGGCCTTCCCCGATGATATCAGCGACCGACATGCGCGGGCTGAGCGAGCCGAAGGGGTCCTGAAAGACGATCTGCATATCGGCGCGCAGCGGCCGCATGGCCTTCCACGAGCGCGACGAGACCTCATTGCCGAGCACGACAATGCGCCCCTCCGAGGAGACGAGCCGTAGGATGGCATTGCCCAGCGTCGATTTGCCCGAGCCGCTTTCCCCCACAATGCCCAGCGTTTCGCCTTGGCGGATGGCCAGATCGACGCCGTCCACGGCTTTGACATGCCCCACTGTGCGGCGCAGCAGGCCGCGCTTGATCGGGAACCAGACCTTCAGGTCGTGGGCTTCCACAATATTGGGGGCATTCGCATCGGTCAGCGGCGGCGTGCCACGCGGCTGGGCGGCGAGCAGGTGCTTGGTATAGGCGTGCTGCGGATTGTCGAAGACGCTGGCGACGGGGCCGGTTTCGACGATCTCGCCCTTGGTCATGACGCAGACACGATCGGCAATGCGGCGGACAATGCCCAGATCGTGGGTGATGAACAGCATGGCCATGCCCAGCCGCTGTTGCAACTCCTTGAGCAAAGTAAGAATCTGCGCCTGCACGGTCACGTCCAGCGCGGTAGTGGGCTCGTCCGCCACCAGCAGGTCCGGCTCATTGGCCAGCGCCATGGCGATCATCACCCGCTGCCGCTGCCCGCCCGAAAGCTGGTGCGGGAAAGCCGCAAGCCGGCTTTTCGGATCGGGAATGCCCACGGCATCAAGCAATTCCAGCGTACGGGCGCGCGCAGCATTGGCGCGCAGCCCCTGATGGATGGCGAGGACCTCCCCAATCTGGCGCTCGATATTGTGCACGGGATTGAGGCTCGTCATCGGCTCCTGAAAGATCATCGAAATGTCATTGCCGCGCACGGCCCGCAGCTCATTCGGCTTGGCGGTGACCAGGTTCTGGCCCTTGAAGAGGATCTCGCCGGTGAGGGTCGCACTGGGCGGCAGGAGTTTGAGGACCGAAAGGGCGGTGACCGACTTGCCGGAGCCGCTTTCGCCCACCAGCGCCACGGTCTCGCCCGGCGCGATATCAAGGCTGACATTGCGTGCGGCCGCATTGGCGCCGAAGGCCACGCTGAGATTGCGGATAGAGAGGAGCGGGGCGGTCATGCCAGCGTCTTCCGCGGATCGAAGGCGTCGCGCACGGCTTCGCCGATGAAGACCAGCAGCGTCATCATGATGGCGATGGTGAAAAAGCCGGTGAGGCCGAGCCAGGGGGCCTGCAAATTATCCTTGCCCTGGGCCAGCAGTTCGCCCAGCGAGGGAGAGCCGGGGGGCAGGCCGAAGCCGAGGAAATCGAGCGAGGTGAGGGTGGCGACCGAGCCGGACAGGATGAAGGGCATGAAGGTCAGCGTGGCCACCATGGCGTTGGGCAGCAGGTGCCGCCAGATGATGGTGAGGTTGGACACGCCCAGCGCCCGGGCGGCGGCGATATATTCGAAATTGCGGGCGCGCAGGAATTCGGCGCGGACAATGCCGACCAAAGCGACCCAGGAAAACAGCAGCAATATGCCCAGCAACACCCAGAAGCTGGGCGTGATGACGCTGGAAATGATCAGCAATAGGTAGAGGGCGGGGATAGCCGTCCAGATTTCGATGAAGCGCTGGAACAACAAATCGGTCCAGCCGCCGAAATAGCCCTGCACCGCGCCGGCCGCGACGCCGATGACCGACGAAGCGATGGTCAGCGCCAGGCCGAACAGGATTGAGATGCGGAAACCATAGATGAGCCGCGCCAGCACGTCGCGGCCGCGATCGTCGGTGCCTAACCAATGCAGGTTGCCCCAGTGGCAATTGGGATCGGCCGCCTGGGCGGGATAGCCGGCGCAGTTTTCCGCCTGGCTCATGGTCCAGGCCGGGGCGACGGCGCCCGAATGGGGCAGGAAGCCATCGACGGTCTGGTAATTGAAGCGGATGGGCGGCCAGATGGCCCAGCCGTTGGCGGCGATTTCCTCGGCGATGAAATCGTCGCGATAGTTGGTGATGGCGAGGAAGCCGCCGAATTTGGACTCGGGATAATCGACCAGCGCCGGCACCAGCAATTCACCCTTGTAGGAGACCAGAATCGGCCGGTCATTGGCGATGAATTCGGCGCCCAGCGTGACGATGAACAGCACGAGGAAAATCCACAGCGACCAGAAGCCCCGGCGATTGGCGCGGAAATTGGCCAGCCGCCGGCGATTGATCGACGAGAGCCGTGTGCGCACGGGAAGAGCCGCGATCTCGCTCATAGCTCGCGGCTTTCGAAATCGATGCGCGGATCGACCCACATATAGGCGAGGTCCGAAATCAGCGCGATGACGAGGCCCAGCAGGGAGAAGATGTAGAGCGTGGCAAAGACCACCGGATAGTCGCGATTGGCCACCGAGGTGAAGCCGAGCAGACCCAGCCCATCGAGCGAGAAAATGGTTTCGATCAGCAGCGAGCCGCCAAAGAAGGCCCCGACAAAGGCGCCGGGAAAGCTGGCAATAATCAGCATCATGGCGTTGCGGAAAACGTGCCGATAGAGCACCTGGCCTTCGGTGAGGCCCTTGGCGCGGGCGGTGGTGACATATTGCTTGCCGATCTCGTCGAGGAACGAGTTCTTGGTGAGCAGGGTCGTGGTGGCGAAGGCGCCGAGCGCCATGGCGATGATGGGCAGCACCAGATGCCAGAGATAATCCAGCACCTGCCGCCACAGCGGAAAGCTGTCAAAGCCGGGCGAGGTAAGTCCCCGCAGCGGGAATAATGACCAGAAGCTCCCCCCAGCAAACAGCACGACCAGCGCGATAGCGACGAGAAAACCGGGCACCGCATAGCCCACGATGATCACCGTGGAGGTCCACACATCAAAGCGCGAGCCATCGGAGACGGCTTTGCGGATGCCCAGCGGAATGGAGATGCCGTAGGAAATCAGCGTCATCCAGAGGCCGAGCGAGATGGAAACCGGCATCTTTTCCTTGATCAGGTCGATGACCGAGATATCGCGGTAATAGCTCTCGCCGAAATCGAAGCGGAGATAATTCCACAGCATCATGCCGAAGCGCTCGAGCGGGGGCTTATCGAAGCCGAACTGCTTTTCGATGCGCTCGACCAGCTCCGGCGAGAGGCCGCGTGAACCGCGATAGGCCGTTCCCTGGCCCTGCTGGGGCGGCGCGGCCATGTCGCCACCGCCGCCGGTGACGCGTTCGGTGAGCGAGGCGTTCTGCCCCGATATATTGGCCAGCGCCTGTTCGACCGGGCCGCCGGGGGCGAACTGGGTGATGAGAAAGGAAACCGCCATGATGCCGAACACGGTCGGGATCATCAGCAACAGGCGGCGGAGTATATAGGCGCCCATTCGGTCTCCGGGATATCCGGGCAGGTCTGCCCGGAGCCTTGCTCATGCAAAAACTAGATGCTGGTTGGGCCCCTTCGGGCAAATCACCAAGCGGTGAAGCGGCTTGGCGGCTAATGCAACATTTTGGCGACGGCTTGGCAAGCGCGCCCGGGCTTGCCAACGCATGGCTTTGCCCGTCAGGATCAGCGCCAACCAGATCGGGGGCCTCATGGCGTTTCAGACTATCGTTGAGATCGAAGATCCCTCGCAGGCGCGGGTGCTGGTGGTGGCGCTCAAGGCGCATGGCTTTCATCCGCTCGAAGGCGGGGAGGGCGGATTGCCGGGCGTACGTGGGCTGTTCGGCCCCAAGGGCGTGCCGGTGCAGGTACCCGATGAAGAGGCCGAGGATGCAACTGTTTTGGCGCTCGATCTGTTGAAGCAAATGCAATCGGATGCGGGCTAAAGCCAAGTCCTTGCGAGGACGGTGGATTTGTCGGAAAACAGGTGGCGCGTTTTATCGCGGCGCTCTAAATCGGCCACATTGATGCGGACTGGTCCGAATGCGGGCGGGCTGTTGAACACAATTGCCGGGTTGGTTATAAGCCAGCCAAGCTGTTAACCTTTATTAAGCCCTTGGGCAGGAGCGAACCTATGATGGTTTGGAAGCGTGGATCGTTCACCGCCGCTGGAGTTGCGGCAATGGCGCTGCTAGTCGCCGGCTGCACGACAAGTGGCTCCAACACAGCCAATCTCAATACGATCGGCGCGCCCCAGCAATTGCAGCCGGTGCAGAATTCGACGGTGTCCCAGGGCACGCTGCCGGCGATCGGCGCGACCGGGACCCCGGCGCCGGGCCTCTCCGGCCAGCCCGTGCTGGGCGGCGTTCCCGCCCAGACCGCTGCGGTAAACCCCGGCATGATCAATCCCAGCTATGGCACCGCGCCAAGCACGCTGAACCCGTCGGCCAATCCGGGCGGTTCGATCGTTTCGCTCGATCCGCTGGCCCAGCCCGGCGCCAGCGGCATGAGCGCCGGCCCTGAAGGCGCCTGGACCGTGGTGGCCGGCTCGACCCAGTGCCAGCTCAACCTGCCGCTCACCACCAAGACCGGCACCAATTATTACCGCGCCTCCGCGCCTGGTTGCAGCCTGCCCGCCCTGGCTTCGGTCGGCGGCTGGCAGCAGGTGGGCAGCCAGCTTCAGCTCTATGATGAGAATGGCAATATCACCGCCTTCCTCGCCCCCAATGGCGGCCGCTATATCGGGACCATGGGCGGCGGTCAGCCCATCGCCCTCCAGCGCTAGTTCTTTGGGTGAGGCTGGCCTGCAAGCTGCATGCCGCTGCGCTTCCGGTGCTCACGTACTGATGTACGTTCCGCTCCGGTTCTCGCGGCACGCACCTTTCGGCTCAGCCTGACCCAAAGACGACCACAACTGAATTTCGCGAGCCACGATCCCCGCTTTTTCGCATATGCGAAAAAGCTGACCTCCCTCCCCCTTGAGGGGAGGGATTGAGGGTGGGGGTTCTGAATCCTCCACAGGCAAACAGTTTGTGAAGACCGTAGAATTGGCAGTCGAATTGCCCAAATCCCGCAAAACCCCCACCCTCCAAGGCTCCGTCAGTGCTGCCTATGCAGACCTGGCGGCGCGGGGGGCGTTGTCCGCCGATCCGGCGCAACTGGAGGCGGCGGAACTGCTTGATGGCGTGGCGGCGGGTCTCCTGGCGGAAAAGCCCAAGGGCTTGCTGGGGCGGCTGTTTGACAAGCCCGAGCCGGTCAAGGGGCTCTACCTCTATGGCGAGGTGGGGCGGGGCAAGACCATGCTGATGGATTTGTTCTTTGCCGCCGTGCCGCTCAAGCAGAAGCGGCGGGTGCATTTCCATGAATTCATGGACGAGATCCATGCTGGCATCGCCGCCTTCCGCAAATCGCCCAAAAGCAAAAGCGATGATGCCGATCCGGTCGAGGCGGTGGTCAAGCCCATCGTCAAATCCGGGCTGCGGCTGCTGTGCCTCGATGAATTCCACGTGCATGACATCACCAATGCCATGCTGCTCTATCGCCTGTTCGACAAGCTGTTTGCCAATGGCGTGACGCTGGTGGCGACCTCCAACGTAGAGCCCGACGAGCTCTACAAGGACGGCCTCAACCGGCAGCTGTTTTTGCCGTTTATCGATCTGCTCAAGCGGCAGGTCACGGTCGCGGCTTTGCCGGCGGCGCGCGATTATCGGCGGCTCAAATTCGCCGGCCAGCATGTCTATGCCTTCGGCACGGGACCCGAGGCAAAGGCGGCGATGGACCAGCTCTGGCTGCGCATCACCGGCGGCGTTGCCGGCGAGCCGGGCATAGTGGAGAGCATCGGGCGCGAAATCCCCGTGCCGCTTACCGCCATGGGTGCGGCGCGGTTCGGCTTTGCCGATTTATGCGAAAAGCCGCTGGGCTCGCGCGATTTCGTGCGCATCGCCCATCATTTCGATTCCATCATCATCGATGGCGTGCCGCAGATGGACCGCACCAAATCCAGTGCGGCCAAGCGCTTCATCCTGTTGATCGACAATCTCTACGACCGCGGCGTCAAGCTGGGCGCCAGCTTCGCCGTGCCGCTCGAGCAATTGGGCAAGGACGACAAGACGGCCTTCGAGTTCCAACGCACGGTGTCGCGGCTCGATGAGATGCAGTCGGAGGAATATCTGGGCAAGGCGCTACGCGATGCCGCGAGCGCGGAGCCTTCCCTCGCCCCTTGAGGGTGGTCGACGCCATGAATGGCGCTTGATGTCCGCTTTCCCACCGGTTC
The DNA here is from genome assembly GCF_044987315.1 of Devosia sp. ZW T5_3. Taxonomy (NCBI): domain Bacteria; kingdom Pseudomonadati; phylum Pseudomonadota; class Alphaproteobacteria; order Hyphomicrobiales; family Devosiaceae; genus Devosia; species Devosia sp. ZW T5_3. The sequence goes on along the minus strand of NZ_JBJDRE010000006.1, from coordinate 226,586 downwards.
TCCCTCGGGCTTGACCCGAGGGCCTCCCGCAATCCGGCACAAGCGACGAATGGCCCTCGGGTCAAGCCCGAGGGAGAAACAGTGGATAAGGATGCATCTCGCTCCCTCCCGCCCCCCAAAAACCTTCCTTGCCCATCCGGCACGACCCCATCGCCCATGAGCAAGGCTGAAATCGGAGTTTAGACGAAGGGTTCACTTGCCCCTCAAAGCCCAGGGGGTTAAGAGGTGCGCCAATTCAACGCAGTCTGGGATGAGGACTAATGGCGCGCAAGAAAATCGCTCTTATCGGCTCGGGTCAGATCGGTGGTACGCTGGCTCTGCTGGCGGCGCAGAAGGAGCTGGGGGATGTTGTGCTGTTCGACGTGGTCGACGGCGTCGGCCCCGGCAAGGCGCTCGATATCGCCCAGTCTGCGCCCGCACAGGGCTTTGACGTCAAGCTGGCCGGTACCAGCGAATACAAGGACATTGCTGGCGCCGATGTGGTGATCGTCACCGCCGGCGTGCCGCGCAAGCCCGGCATGAGCCGCGACGACCTGCTCGAAATCAACCTCAAGGTGATGGAGCAGGTGGGCGCGGGCATTGCCAAATATGCCAAGGACGCTTTCGTTATCTGCATCACCAACCCGCTCGATGCGATGGTGTGGGCGCTGCAGAAGTTCTCCGGCCTGCCCACCAATAAGGTGATCGGCATGGCCGGCGTGCTGGATAGCTCGCGTTTCGTGCACTTCATCGCCGAAGAGCTCAATGTGTCGGTCGAGGACGTCAATGCCTTCGTGCTGGGCGGCCATGGCGACACGATGGTGCCGCTGGCGCGCTATTCGACCGTTGCCGGCATTCCGCTAACCGACATCGTCAAGATGGGCTGGATGAGCAAGGAAAAGCTCGACTCCATCACCCAGCGCACCCGCGATGGCGGCGCCGAGATCGTCGGCCTGCTCAAGACCGGTTCGGCTTTCTATGCGCCGGCCGCATCGGCCATTGCGATGGCTGAGAGCTATCTCAAGGACAAGAAGCGCGTGCTGCCGTCTGCCGCCTATCTCAATGGCGAATATGGCATCAAGGGCACTTATGTCGGCGTGCCGGTGGTGATCGGTGCCGGTGGCGCTGAAAAGGTCATCGAAATTTCACTGAACTCTGCTGAACAGAAGGCCTTCACCAAATCGGTTGGTGCGGTGGAAGGTCTGATCGAAGCGTGCAAGAAGATCGCACCGAAGCTCGCCTAATCAACAACGTCATCCCCGCGAAAGCGGGGACCTCCGTTTCTGGTGTCTAAAACATAGGTTCCCGCTTTGTCGGGAATGGCCCGGTGGTGTAACCGGGGTGGCGCCAGACCAGATTTGCCCATCCAAGGGGAACACGAATGAACATCCATGAACACCAGGCCAAAGAGCTGCTGAAGTCCTACGGCGCGCCGGTTGCTGCGGGCGTGGCGATCTTTTCGGCTGACGAAGCCGAGGCCGCTGCCAAGTCGCTGCCGGGTCCGCTCTATGTGGTCAAGAGCCAGATCCATGCCGGCGGGCGTGGCAAGGGCAAGTTCAAGGAACTGGGCCCCGATGCCAAGGGCGGCGTGCGCCTCGCCAAGACCATCGACGATGTCGTGGCCTTCTCCAAGGAAATGCTGGGCAATACGCTGGTGACCAAGCAGACCGGCGACGCCGGCAAGCAGGTCAATCGCCTCTATATCGAAGACGGCGCCGACATTGCCCGCGAGCTTTACACCTCGCTGCTGGTCGATCGCACCACCGGCCGCGTCTCCTTCGTGATCTCCACCGAAGGCGGCATGGATATCGAAGCGGTGGCGCATGATACGCCCGAAAAGATCGTCGCCGTCGATATCGACCCGACGACCGGCGTGACCGAAGCCAACATTGCCGAGATCGTTGCGACGCTCAAGCTCGATGGCGACGCCAAGGCAGATGCTGCCAAGCTGTTCCCGATCCTCTACAAGGCCTTTGTCGATACCGACATGAGCCTGCTCGAAGTCAACCCGCTGATCGTGATGACCGATGGCCATCTGCGCGTGCTCGACGCCAAGGTGAGCTTCGACAACAATGCCGCCTTCCGCCATGAAGAGCTGAAGGCCCTGCGCGACCTTTCCGAAGAAGACGCCAAGGAAATCGAAGCCAGCAAGTTCGACCTCGCCTATGTGGCGCTGGACGGCAATATCGGCTGCATGGTCAATGGTGCCGGCCTTGCCATGTCCACCATGGACATCATCAAGCTCTATGGCGCTGAGCCGGCAAACTTCCTCGACGTTGGTGGCGGTGCTTCCAAGGAGAAGGTGACGGCAGCGTTCAAGATCATCACGGCCGATCCGGCGGTGAAGGGCATTCTGGTCAACATCTTCGGCGGCATCATGCGCTGCGACGTGATCGCCGAAGGCGTGATCGCTGCGGTCAAGGAAGTGGGCCTGCAGGTTCCGCTGGTGGTTCGCCTCGAAGGCACCAATGTGAAGGAAGGCAAGGCCATCCTCAACGAGTCGGGTCTGAACGTGATTTCGGCCGATGACCTGGATGACGCCGCCCAGAAGATCGTCAAGGCGGTGCAGGGCTAGCGCCATGCGCTGGTGTCCCGCCCTTTTGCTCCTCTTGGCCTGCGCGACGCCCGCCGTCGCCCAGGGCAAGACCAAGGTGCCCCAATCGGTGCAGGTCCTCGAAGTTTGCGAGGCCTTTGCCACCGATAATGTGCTGGCACGCGAAAATGCCGAAGAGCAGGGCTGGACCATCTATGAAGAGGACGGCGAAAGCCCCTATGTCCGGTTCTATTCGGGCGAAAAGGATGTGCCCGGCATTGGCTATGCCGAAATGACCGTGCTGGTCGAGGGCTATCCCGGCAAGATTTTTGGCTATTGCCGGGTCGACGTCTCCGAGCCGACCGGGGATGCCGTTGCCGAGATCGAGCCCATCGACGCGCTCGAGCGTTATGAGGGCATGACGACCAAGAATGACGACGGCATGTTCGGCAGCTTTACCGGCGCGGATGATCCCGACACCCTGCTGCTGGCCCATCACAGCGAAACCAGCTTCGTGATCCAGTTGACGGTGATCAAGCCGCAGACAGACGCGGTTGTGCCATGAGTGTACCCCGCAAGATCAATCTGGTGCAGGCCGCCACCGACACGATCAAGGGTGTCTGGCAGCCCCATATTGCCGGCGATATCAACGACAGCCAGGTCAAGATCGCCAAGTTTGGCGAGGTGTTTGACTGGCATGCCCATGCCAATGAGGACGAGGGTTTTCTCGTGCTCCAGGGCCGCATCGCCATCGACTTCCGCGACGGGGTGGTGGAATTGGGCGAGGGGGAATTCCTCGTCGTGCCCAAATCCGTCGAACACCGTCCGCGCGCACTGACCCATGAGCCGATCGTGCTTATGGTCGAGCCATCCACCACCATCAACACCGGCACTGCGACGTCCAGCACGCGCACTGTCACCGAACTCAACCGACTATAGGAAAATCCATGTCCATCCTGGTCAATAAAGATACCAAGGTTCTCGTACAGGGCCTGACCGGCAAGACCGGCACGTTCCACACCGAGCAGGCTTTGGCCTATTACGGCACCAAGATGGTGGGTGGGGTTAATCCCAAAAAGGCCGGCGAAATCTGGACCTCGGGCATTGATGGCTCGGCCAGCCTGCCGGTTTTCGCCACCGTTGCCGAAGGCAAGGAACGCACCGGCGCCAATGCCTCGGTCATCTATGTGCCGCCAGCCGGCGCTGCTGCTGCCATCGAAGAAGCCATCGACGCGGAAATCCCGCTGATCGTGTGCATCACCGAGGGCGTACCGGTGCTCGACATGGTGCGGGTCAAGGCCAAGCTCGACAAGTCCAAGTCGCGCCTGATCGGGCCGAACTGCCCGGGCGTGCTGACGCCAGAAGAATGCAAGATCGGCATCATGCCGGGTTCGATCTTCTCCAAGGGCAGCGTGGGCATTGTTTCCCGCTCGGGCACGCTTACTTATGAAGCAGTGTTCCAGACCACCAATGAAGGCCTTGGCCAGACCACCGCCGTCGGCATCGGCGGCGACCCGGTCAAGGGCACCGAGTTCATCGACATGCTCGAAATGTTCCTGGCTGACGAAGCGACCAAGTCGATCATCATGATCGGCGAAATCGGTGGCTCGGCCGAGGAAGACGCAGCCCAGTTCCTGATCGACGAAGCCAAGCGCGGCCGCAAGAAGCCGATGGCCGGCTTCATCGCGGGCCTGACGGCACCGGCCGGTCGCACCATGGGCCATGCTGGCGCCGTAATTTCAGGCGGTAAGGGCGGCGCCGAAGACAAGATCGCGGCGATGGAAGCCGCCGGCATCCGCGTCTCGAAGTCGCCGGCCCGGATTGGCCGGACCTTGGCTGAAGTGCTGAAGGGCTAAGATCGGAGTACCCCCTCCTAGCCTCCCCCTGATAGGGGGAGGGACAGGCCGGTGGGTGGCTGCGATGCGGGCAAGCCCCGATGCAATTCCTCCCCCTATCAGGGGGAGGCTAGGAGGGGTATCCCCTTCACGAATGCGACCAATGTCGGTCGCGCTTCGGACACAGAATGGTGCTAGCCGTTGCTGGGTTCGGATGACGAAATATTGAGCCGCGGCCCTGCTCAGGGGTCGTTACACTTAACAGGATACTAAGGATAAGCGGTCAGTATCCGACACGAAATTGAGGACCGCGTTGAGACCGGCTTGCCGGTTCGTTGAGAAGGATGGCGGGGCGTGGGCCTCGCGACAAAAAGCGATGACACGACAGGAAAAGAACGACACGTTCTTGCTGACCTCGTTCCTCTATGGTGGGAACGCCGACTACATCGAACAACTCTATTCCCGCTTCAAGAGCGACCCCGACAGCGTCGATGAGACCTGGAAGAGCTTTTTCGGGCGGCTCGATGATAATGACAGCGACGCGCACAAGAGCGCCGACGGCCCGAGCTGGGGCCGTAAGGACTGGCCGCAGAGCGCCAATGGCGAACTGGTCAGCGCGCTGGACGGCAATTGGGGCGAAGTCGCCATCAAGACCGAAAAGGCCATCGCCAAGAAGGCCGAGGCCATGGGCGTGGCCAAGGCCAGCGTTGCCGATGTGCTGCAGGCCACCCGCGATTCCATCCGCGCCATCATGATGATCCGCGCCTATCGCATGCGCGGGCATCTGCATGCCGATCTCGACCCGCTCAAGATGAAGGAAGACGAGCCGGCGCCCGAGCTCGATCCCAAGAGCTACGGCTTCACCGAAGCCGATTACGGCCGCAAGATCTTCATCGACAATTATCTGGGGCTGGAATACGCCACCATCCCCGAAATGCTGACGATCCTGGAGCGCACCTATTGCGGCACGCTCGGCATCGAATTCATGCATATCTCCGATCCCGAAGCCAAGCAGTGGATTCAGGAACGGATCGAAGGGCCGGACAAGGAAATCACCTTCACGCCCGAGGGCAAGAAGGCCATCCTCAACAAGCTGGTCGAATCCGAAGGCTTCGAGAAGTTCATCGACGTCAAGTATACCGGCACCAAGCGCTTCGGCCTTGATGGTTCGGAAGCCACGATCCCGGCGCTCGAGCAGATCATCAAGCGCGGCGGCGCGCTGGGCATCAAGGACATCGTGCTGGGCATGGCTCACCGCGGGCGCCTCAACGTGCTGACGCAGGTGCTACAAAAGCCGCATCGCGCGCTGTTCCACGAGTTCAAGGGCGGCGCCTTCTACCCCGACGACGTCGAGGGTTCGGGGGACGTGAAGTACCATCTGGGCGCTTCATCCGACCGCGACTTCGACGGCAACAAGGTTCACCTGTCGCTGACCGCCAATCCCTCCCATCTCGAGATCGTCGATCCGGTGGTGCTGGGCAAGGCGCGCGCCAAGCAGGACCAGCATATCGCGCCCGATGGCAAGCTGATCAACATCGCGACGGACGGCAAGCCCGACCGCTCGATGGTGCTGCCACTGCTCATCCACGGCGATGCGGCCTTTGCCGGCCAGGGCGTGGTTGCCGAATGCCTGGGGCTGAGCGGCCTCAAGGGGCACCGCACGGGCGGCTCGATCCACTTCGTCATCAACAACCAGATCGGGTTCACGACGGCGCCGATGTATTCGCGCTCCTCGCCCTATCCGACCGATGTCGCCAAGATGATCGAGGCGCCGGTGCTGCATGTGAACGGGGATGACCCGGAAGCTGTGGTCTTTGCCGCCAAGATCGCCGTCGAATACCGGCAGAAATTCGCCAAGCCGGTCGTCATCGACATGTTCTGCTATCGCCGCTTCGGCCATAACGAAGGCGACGAGCCCAGCTTCACCCAGCCGCTGATGTATTCCAAGATCCGCGCGCATAAGTCGACGCTGGATATCTATGCGGCCAAGCTGGTGGGCGAAGGCCTGCTGACCCAGGCTGATGTCGACAAGCTCAAGGCCGATTGGCGCGCCAAGCTCGACGCCGAATATGAAGCCGGCCAGGATTATCGTCCGAACAAGGCCGACTGGCTCGATGGCGTGTGGAAGGATTTCCGCCCCGCCGACCAGGAAGGCCCGCGCCGTGGCGACACCGGCGTCGAGATCGACCGACTGGTCAAGATCGGCACCGCGCTGACCCGCGTGCCCGAGGGCTTCAACGTGCACCGCACGGTCAAGAAGTTCATGGACAATCGGCTCGCCGCCATTGAATCGGGCGAAGGCATCGATTGGGCAACGGCGGAAGCTTTGGCGCTCGGCACGCTGGTCACCGAAGGGCACCCGGTGCGCCTGTCGGGGCAGGATGTCGAGCGCGGCACGTTCAGCCAGCGGCATTCGGTGCTGAACGACCAGCAGGTCGACAACAAGACCTATACCCCGCTCAATAACCTCGCCGAAGACCAGAGCCGCTACGAGGTCATCAATTCGATGCTCTCGGAAGAAGCGGTGCTGGGCTTTGAATACGGTTACTCGCTGGCCGAGCCCAAGGCGCTGACCATCTGGGAAGCCCAGTTCGGTGACTTCGTCAACGGCGCCCAGGTGGTGATCGACCAGTTCATCTCCTCGGGTGAGCGCAAGTGGTTCCGCATGTCGGGCCTCGTGATGCTGTTGCCGCATGGCTATGAAGGGCAGGGGCCGGAGCATTCCTCCGCCCGTCCCGAGCGCTTCCTGCAGCTGTGCGCCGAAGACAATATGCAGGTTGCCAACTGCACGACGCCGGCGAACTATTTCCATGCCCTGCGCCGCCAGGTGACCCGCGACTTCCGCAAGCCGCTGATCCTGATGACGCCCAAGAGCCTGCTGCGCCACAAGCGTGCCACTTCGGGCCTGGTCGAAATGGGTCCGGATTCCTGCTTCCATCGCCTGCTCTGGGACGATGCGGAAGCCCCCGGCGCCCCCAAGACCTCGATTAAGCTCAAGAGCGACGATCAGATCCGCCGCGTCGTGCTGTGCACCGGCAAGGTCTATTATGACCTCTTGGAAGATCGCGAGAAGAAGGGCATCGACGATGTCTATCTGCTGCGCATCGAACAGCTCTATCCGTTCCCGGCCAAGGCGCTGCTGGACGAATTGAGCCGCTTCCAGAATGCCGAGATCATCTGGTGCCAGGAAGAGCCCAAGAATATGGGTGCCTGGGCCTTCATCCAGCCCTATGTGGAATGGGTGTTCGACCAGATGGGCCGTACCGGCCAGCGCGTGCGCTATACCGGCCGCCCGGCTTCCGCCTCCACTGCTACGGGTCTGATGCGGACCCATCTTGCCCAATTGCAGGCCTTCCTCGACGAAGCCCTTGGCAGCTAAAAGGACACAATAATGTCGACAGAAATCCGCGTACCGACCCTGGGCGAAAGCGTGACCGAGGCCACGATCGGCCAGTGGTTCAAGCAGGTTGGCGACAGCGTTGCCGCCGACGAACCATTGGTCGAGCTGGAAACCGACAAGGTCACCATCGAAGTGCCGGCGCCCGCTGCCGGCGTGCTCGAAGCCATTTCCGCCCAGCCGGGCGAGACGGTGGATGTGGGCGCATTGCTCGGCGCCATTGGTGGGGCCGGGGCAGTTGTTACGCCCAAGCCGGCCGAGGCGCCTAAGCCCGCTGAAGCCAAGGCCGAAGTGCCAGCCGCCAATGCGGCCGGTCCCGAGCCGGTCAAGCCGGAACCTGCGGCCGCGACCAGCATGCCGCCCGCCCCCTCCGCGCAGAAGCTGATCAACGAGAAGGGCCTTAACGGCTCCGAGATCGATGGTTCGGGCAAGCGCGGCCAGGTGCTCAAGGAAGATGTGCTGGCTGCCATCGCCAAGCCAGCCGCCGCGCCTGCGGCCAAGGCTGTCGAAGCCAAGGCACCGGCCGCGCCCCGCGCTCCAGTTGCCGCGGACGACGCCGCCAAGGAAGAGCGGATCAAGATGACCCGGCTGCGCCAGACCATTGCGCGCCGCCTCAAGGATGCACAGAACACTGCCGCCATGCTCACCACCTTCAACGAGGTGGACATGAAGCCGGTGATGGACCTGCGTAATTCCTACAAGGAGCTGTTCGAGAAGAAGCATGGCGTTAAGCTGGGCTTCATGGGCTTCTTCACCAAGGCAGTCGTGCACGCGCTCAAGGAGATCCCGGCGGTCAATGCCGAGATCGATGGCGATGACCTGATCTACAAGAACTACGCCCATATCGGCGTCGCCGTCGGCACCGACAAGGGTCTTGTCGTGCCGGTGGTGCGCAATGCCGACCAGATGAGCATTGCCGAGATCGAGAAGGAAATCGGCAATCTGGGCAAGAAGGCTCGCGACGGTCAGCTCTCGATGGCTGACATGCAGGGCGGCACCTTCACCATCTCCAATGGTGGTGTCTATGGCTCGCTGATGTCGACACCTATCCTCAATGCCCCGCAGTCGGGTATTCTGGGCATGCACAAGATCCAGGAACGTCCGGTCGTGGTTGGCGGCCAGGTCGTCATCCGCCCGATGATGTATCTGGCGCTGTCCTATGATCACCGCGTGGTTGACGGCAAGGAAGCCGTGACCTTCCTCGTGCGCGTCAAGGAAAGCCTTGAGGCACCCGAGCGTCTGGTGCTCGACCTCTAATCGCCTTATTGAAATGCAGAGAGTAAGGGTCCGCTTCGGCGGGCCCTTTTTGTTGGCATTATCGTGATCGAGGTTGTTCTCGGTGCTAACAGTCTGTTAACGCCAAGGCCTCAGATGACACACTGTGCTGTTCAGATTTTTTCGGAGTAGACCGCCTGGTGCGTCCCCTGTTTTTCCCGGCCCTTTTTTGCCTTGCCGCACTTATCCCCGCTGTCCGGGCGCAGGAGAATGCCGACGCGGCACTGGTCGGCGAGCTGATGGCATTCCAGGGCTCCAAGGCCATTGTTTCGGCCATGACCACCCATTGCTACGAGACCACCGGGCTCAACAGCGCCTATAAAACTGCCAATGATAACTGGTACTTACGCAATATCGGCTTCCTCGATCTGGCCGATCGGGTGATCAACAAGCTGGGCGGCGCCAGCCCCGGCCAGATCGAAGCCGCCGAGACCTATGGCGGCACCCAGATCATGAGCGCCTTCAACCAGGCCGAAGACAAGGACGCCTTCTGCCGCTCCTTCCTCGAGCGGGTAGATAGCGGGGCGCTCGATATCGACAAGCAATTGTCCGGAATTCTCAAGCGCGCTCAAGACATTGCGGCCCAATAGCCCATTCCGGCAAGGGGCAATGCCGAGCACACGCGTTGCCCGGCGGAGCAGGCTGGTGTAACTGCTGTGGCACAATGACTCGGCGGTGCCCGTGATGGACTTTCCCTGGCTTGAATTTGCCGGCCTGATGCTGGCCTTCGGCATCAATGCGGTCATCCCCGGCGCCGATTTCGCCATGGTGCTGCGCCAATCCATCGCCCATGACCGCCGCGCCGCGCTCTTCACCTCGGCCGGGATAGCGACTTCAATCCTGGTCCATGGCAGCTATACCCTGCTCGGGGTCGGCGTGATCGTTGGGCAGTCGCTGCTATTGTTCAATATTCTCAAATGGTTGGGCGCGGCATACCTGGTGTACCTGGCCGTCTCGGCTCTGCGCAGCCCGCCACCAAAAGCGCCCGAAGCTAGCGATCTGACTGGCGCCAAGCGCGGCGATCTGGCGGCTTTCGCCCTGGGCTTTTTGACCAACCTGCTCAATCCCAAGGCGGTGCTGTTCTTTCTGGCGCTATTCACGAGTCTGGTTTCCGCCCATACCCATATGGACGTCAAAGTTATCTACGTGCTGGCGATGAGCCTTATGCTTTTTGCCTGGTTCGCATTGGTCTCGGTTTTCTTTACGACACCTTCTGTACGGCAAGGCTTTTTCCGGTTCGGCCGGTGGTTTAATCGGGTAACCGGCATTACATTCATCCTGCTGGCGGTTCGCGTGGCGATCGCACAGCAACACTAGGCACCTCTTTGTAATCGGGGCATCAGAATGGCAGACATCTTCGACCTCACCATCATCGGCTCGGGCCCGGGCGGCTATGTCGCCGCTATCCGCGCAGCGCAGCTGGGGATGAAGGTTGCCGTGGTTGAGAAATGGCCGACCCTGGGCGGCACCTGTCTCAATATCGGGTGTATCCCGTCCAAGGCGCTGCTGCATGCCTCCGAATTGTTCGAGGAAGCCGGCCACAGTTTCAAGGCGCTGGGCATAGATATCCCCGCCCCGGTGCTGAACCTGCCGCAGATGATGAATCATCGCATCGAAACCGTCGCCGCCAATGTCGGCGGGGTGGATTATCTCTTTAAAAAGAACAAGATAACCGTGTTCCGCGGCACCGGCACCATTGCCGCGCCGGGCAAGGTTCTGGTCACGCCGCAGTCGGGTTCTGCCCAGACTGTCGAGACCAAGAATATAGTTATCGCCACCGGTTCGGTATCGGCTAACCTGCCGGGTATCGAGATCGACGAGAAGCAGATCGTCAGCTCCACAGGCGCACTGACCCTGGACAAGGTGCCGAACAGGCTGCTGGTGATCGGCGCCGGCGTGATCGGGCTCGAGCTGGGCTCGGTCTGGGCGCGGCTTGGCGCCAAGGTGACGGTGGTCGAATATCTCGACCGAATTCTGCCTGGCATGGATAGCGAAGTGGCCCGCCAGTTCCAGCGCATGCTGCAAAAGCAAGGCATGGATTTCAAGCTGTCGAGCAAGGTTGCCGGCATCGACAAGCAGGATGACGGCTCGCTCAAGGTGCGGGTCGAGCCGGCCAAGGGCGGCGACATGGAAATCCTCGACGCCGATGTGGCGCTGGTGGCCATTGGCCGCAAGCCATATACCGAAGGGCTGGGGCTGGACATCGTCGGCGTGGCGCTGGACGAGCGTGGCCGTGTCCGCGTCGACGGGCATTACAAGAGCTCGGTCGACGGCATCTATGCCATTGGCGACGTCATCGCCGGCCCGATGCTGGCGCACAAGGCCGAGGACGAGGGCATTGCCGTCGCTGAAATCCTCAGCGGTCAGGCCGGCCATGTGAACTATGCGGCAATCCCCGCAGTGGTTTATACCAATCCCGAGATCGCCTCGGTCGGCAAGACCGAAGACGAGCTCAAGGCCGATGGCGTCGAATACAAGATCGGCAAATTCCCCTTCACGGCCAATGGTCGCGCCAAGGCGATGCTGGCGACGCAGGGCTTTGTGAAGATCCTGTCCGACGTCAATACCGATCGGGTGCTGGGCGCCCATATCGTGGGCAAGAATGCCGGCGAGATGATCCACGAACTGGTCGTGCTGATGGAATTCTCCGGTTCCTCCGAGGATTTGGCCCGGAGCACGCATGCGCACCCGACCCTGTCGGAAGCGGTACGCGAAGCGGCCTTGTCGCTGGGCGATGGCGCTATTCACATCTGATCGGCGAAATCTGGTCGTTTCAGAACCCCGGCACCTGTCGGGGTTCTTTTTTTTGCCCGCTGCATTCTTCCATACCAGATTGATGCAAGGTAGAAGGGCGGAGGTTCCGTTGCGTTTGGAGGATCGCGTGAGCACCGATTACGATATTTCGCTGACGGTCGAGGCGCGGCGATGAGCGACCTTTCGGCGTTCAGCCTTTCGGGCAAGACGATTATGGTGACCGGCGCCAATACCGGCATCGGGCAGGGCATTGCGGTGTCGATCGGACGGGCCGGTGGCCGGGTGATCGGCGTAGGCCGCTCCTCCATGGCGGAAACGGCGCGGCTGGTGGGTGACGGCTTTGTCGGCGTCGCGGCCGATCTGGGCTCGGCCAAGGCGGCGCAGACCATGTTTGAGACCGCCTGGGTCGAGCACGGGCCGATCGATGGGCTGGTCAACAATGCCGGCATCATTAAGCGGGTCGACGCAGTGGACTTCACCGAGGAGGACTGGGACAGCGTGATGGACATCAATCTCAAGACGATGTTCTTCCTCTGCCAATCCTTCGGGCGCAAGGCGCTGCAGCGGGGCCATGGCAGTGTGGTCAATATCGCCTCGATGCTGAGCTTTCAGGGCGGCATACGGGTCGCGAGCTACACCGCTTCCAAGAGCGGCGTGCTGGGCATTACCAGGCTCCTCGCCAATGAGTGGGCGGCCAAGGGCATCAACGTCAACGCCATTGCGCCGGGCTATATCGAAACCAACAATACCGAGGCGCTGCGGGCGGATCCCGACCGTTCGGCCTCGATCCTGGGCCGCATTCCGGCGGGCCGCTGGGGCGAGCCATCCGACATTGGCGATGCGGCGGTGTTCCTGCTGTCGCGGGCGTCCAAATATATGCATGGCGCCGTCGTCCCGGTGGATGGCGGATGGCTCGCACGATGAGGAGAGAGCGATGAGCAGACAGGCAGTTTTTGCGCAGCCGGGGGCGACGGACTGGACCGAACTGGCGCCGGGCAACAGGCGCCGCGTGTTGATCCACACGCCAGAGCTGATGCAGGTGGAATTCGGCTTCGAGCAGGGCGCAGTGGGCGCGTTGCATTCGCATCCGCACATCCAGGTGAGCTATGTCGCCGAGGGCCGGTTCGAGGTCACCATTGGCGGCAAGACCGAAGTGGTCGAGCAGGGCGGCAGCTTCATCGTGCCCAGCGGGATCGAGCATGGCGTAGTGGCGCTGACCGAGGGGCGCCTGATCGACGTCTTCACCCCGATGCGGCAGGATTTTCTGTAGCTTCTACCCAATTTCCGCCAGCATCGCTGCATAAGCCTGCTCGTGCTTCCCAGCCCAGTTCGCCTTGCCCGGTTCGGTCAGCCGGCCGCGCCGTGGTGGGATGAAGCTATAGATCCCCCGGATCGGTTCCTCGCGCCATTGCAGGTTGAAGGCGGCATATTTGGGGAAGAATTCCATGTCGGAATAGGGCAGGTGGTCATGCACCCACCAGGCCATGGCTTCCCAATCGCCGGTGCGCTGGTAACAGGGGATGAAGCGGTTGACCACGACGCAGGCCGTGGCGCCCATGCGGCCCTTTGCGTCGCGGCGGTCCCAGATATGGCCGGCGAAGTTGCTGTCATTGCTGCCGCAATTGAGCTTGTTGGCATTGCCGAAGCCATTGACCTCGGGCGAGCGATAGGACGAACGCACCGAAATGCGGCCGAAGCGGGCTTGCAGCGGTTCGAGCAGGGTTTCGCACAACACCTTGCCGGCGGCGATGGCAAGGTCGGGGTCTGATGGAATGTTCTGAAAACCATTGATGGCGGCGATTTCCGAATAGAGGAAGTCGCGCATGAAAAAACTCTCCGACAAGCGGATGCGGCCGAAGTCTTCGAGACCCCTGACGGATTTGGGCTGGCGCATGGCTCTGCCTCCGGTTGATGCATGCGGCATTGTCTTGAGGTAACGTTGGCGCGACAACCCGGTTTCGACGCCACTAGGACGATCCAATGCTTGAAGCGATGTTCTTTATCGCCATTGCCGCCGAGGCGATGACCGCAGCGCTTGCAGCCGGGCGGCGCAAGATGGACTGGTTCGGCGTGTGCCTATTGGCCTGCGTCACCGCATTGGGTGGCGGCACGGCGCGCGATATCCTGCTGGGGCATTACCCCCTCTATTGGGTGCACAATCCCTATGTGCTGCTGCTGGTGTGCGGGGCGGCGCTGCTGACCATTGCCATGGCGCGGGTGGTGGACCGCTTGCGCTGGCCCTTCCTGCTGCTCGATGCGCTGGGGCTGGTGGTGTTCACTATCGTCGGGTGCAACGTGGCCATCGAGATGGGCCAGCACCCGCTGATCGTCATCGTCGCCGGCATGGTCACCGGGATTGTCGGCGGCATATTGCGCGATGTGCTGTGCAATGACGTGCCGCTGGTGTTTTCGAGCGAGCTCTATGCGACCGTGTCCATCGTCACCGGCGTGATCTATTATTTTGGGCTCCAGGCTAATTTGCAGCAGGACCTGGTGATGCTGGTGGCGATTGCCGTCGGGTTTGCCTTGCGCGTCGTGGCGCTGATCCGGAAATGGGAAATGCCCAAATTCGTCTATGACAAGGATTTGCGATGATGCCACAACGCATCGTCCTGTCGCGCCGGGCTGGGTTCGACCTGCAGGCGATCTCGCACGCATTGAATGGACTGCCGGCCCAATCCGTGGCGCGGCCGGGGCGGTGGGGCAATCCGTTCACTATTGACGATGTTGCCACGGAACTGGGCGTTGATCGGGTCAAGGCACAGGCTGAAGCGATAGCACGCTATGGACGCTGGATACGCGGAGAATTGGTGACAGAGCAAACGCCGCCAGCTCTTGCGGAGATCCGCGGCGCACTGGCGGGGCGGAATCTGGCCTGCTGGTGCAAGGCAGGAACACCCTGCCACGCCGATACGCTAATCGCGCTGGCGAACGGCTGACCGGACTATTTTCGACGATTATTGCCGATTTTGTCCTAAATACTGCATCTGACCGCGGCATGATTTACCACTTGTCAAAGTGTTAAGATCACTGTCGGCCTTCGGCATCGGCCGGCTCGAGGCACCACCATGGATCCATTGGCTCTGTTCCAGCGAACGATGGCATGGTTCACGCCGCAGGAATTGCAGCGCGACCTGCATACGCGCAAACGCGTGCAGATGTTCGTCATGAGCCACATGTTCGGGCCGATTATCGCCACGCCGATCCCGCTGTTCCTGTGGTTCGCCGACCCGACGCCCATGCCGCATGTGCTGATCCTGGCGGCGTCGATCTATGCCTTCTGGCCATTCCTGGCGCTGCTGAAGCTGTTTCCGCGCGCCTATACGCAATTGGCCATGCTTTCGGTGCTGAACCTGACCTTCTGTATCCTGTGGGGCACCTATAATTATGGCGGCACCAGCTCGCCCTTCCTCGTCTGGCTGGTGCTGACGCCACTGCTCGCCTTCATGTATCTGGGCGCGAGCTGGACGGCGCGCATCTTCGTGTTCGCACAGTTCACGCTAGGGCTTGGCGCGCTTTATATCTTCTATCTTCTAGGGGATTTTCCCAGCCACATCCCGGTCGAGAACATGGTGGTGGCCGGCGTGCTGTCGGCGCTGGGCTGCAATATCTACGTGTTCATGATGGCGGCCTATTATTCGAGCGTGGTGGATAGCCAGTCCGAATTGATCCGCGAAGTCGAGCGCCACCAGGAAACGCTCAAGGCGCTGACCCTGGCCAAGGACGAGGCGGAGCGGGCCAATGGCGCTAAATCCGAGTTCCTCGCCAAGATGAGCCACGAGCTGCGCACCCCGCTCAATGCGGTGCTCGGCTATTCGGAAATCCTGCTCGAGGATGCCGAGCTTGACGGACGGGGCGAGCAGATTGCCGACCTGCAGAAGATCAGCGCGGCGGGCAAGCACCTGCTGGCCATGGTCAATGACATCCTCGATATTTCCAAGATCGAGGCCGGCAAGATGTCCCTGCATGTCGAGACGGTCGATCTGGATCTGCTGATCAACGAGGTGGAATCCACCGCAAGGCCGCTGGCGATCAAGAATGCCAATAGCTTCGTGGTCGAGCGCCATGGCGAATTGGGCACGATACGGTGCGATGCGACCAAGCTGCGGCAGGCCATTTTCAACCTGCTCTCCAATGCCGCCAAATTCACCCATAATGGCAGCATCACGCTCTCCATCCTGCGCCGCCCCGAGGCTGGGCAGGAATGGATCGAGATCGCGGTGGCCGACACGGGGATCGGTATCTCGGCACAGCAGCAGAAGGCGCTGTTCAACAACTTTGCCCAGGCCAATCCCAAGATTGCCGCGGTCTATGGCGGTACGGGGTTGGGGCTGTCGCTGAGCCAGAATCTGTGCCGGCTGATGGGCGGGCAGATCGATGTCGAGAGCGAGCTGGGCAAGGGGTCGTGCTTTACCATCCGCCTGCCGGCGCAAAGCGAGGAAGCGGCGCATGATCCGCTGGCCAATGTCCGCGGCGCCATCGTGCCGCTGCATGGCGAGCATGTGCAGGATTTCAACGATCGTATTTCGGGCACCGGAAGCAGCGAGCGGCAGCGCCTGCTGATCATCGACGATGATCGCAATTTCCTCGAAGTCGCCGAGCGCTTGTTTGCCAAGGAAGGGGTGACACCCATCTGCACCGATGCGCCGCAATCGGCGCTGCAGATTGCCCGCACGGTCAAACCCTCGGCGATCTTCCTCGATATCCTGATGCCGGGCTTTGATGGCTGGGACGTGCTGGCGGCGCTCAAGGCCGATCCCATCACGCGCGATATTCCGGTGCTGATGATTTCGATCCTGTCCGAGCGCAGCAAGGCGCTGGCGGCGGGGGCCGATGGCATTCTGCTCAAGCCGCTGGATGGCGACAAGGTCCGGACGGCCATTGCCAGCCTCAAGGCGGCGCGCGGGGCGAGGCCGCCGCGGGCGGTCAACGAATAAGCGGGAGAGCGCTGATGGCACTGGTGCTGATCGTTGAGGACAATCCCATCAATCGCGACGTGCTGGGCCGACGGCTGGAGCGGCGGGGCTATGCCATCCGCTTTGCCGAAGACGGCCCCAGCGGCATTGCCGCTGCGCTTGAATTGCTGCCCGACGTTATCCTGATGGATATGGGCCTGGGCGAGATGGATGGCTGCGAAGCCACACGCCGCATCCGCGCCAATCCCGAAACGGCGGCGGTGCCGATCATTGCGCTGACGGCGAGCGCGTTCGAAACCGATCGCGTCAAGGCACTGGCCGCCGGCTGCATCGATTTCGACACCAAGCCGGTGGACCTGCCGCGTCTATTGAGCAAGATGCAGGCCGTGCTGGGGCCGAAAACCCCGGCAGCGGCGTTTATCGAGGGGTAGGCTGACCTGCCTCCCGGTAGCCTCTATTACGGGGCCTCGGGTGGCTCTCATCCTCTAAATCCCTCCCCACAAGGGGAGGGATATCGATCGGGGCTCGCGTTGGAACCGGTTATTCTGCGGGAATGCTGCTGGCTTCTTCCATCCGCTCGCTGATGCGATGCGGAGCTTCGTGGCCGAGCCGGTATTCCATGTCCGCGTCATGCATGGCCTGGGCGAGGATTTCCACCACCTGGTCGATATCCTCGTGGGTATGGGCGGCCATGACCTGGAAGCGGAAGCGGGCGCCGCCCTGCGGCACGGCGGGGTATTCGACGAGGTTGGCAATGCCGCCCATGGCCATCAGATGGCGCGAGGCAAAACGGCCCACGCTTTCCAGACCCAGGCTGACCGGAACAATAGGCGAAGGATTGCCCAGCACTTCGAGGCCGGCAGCCGTCATTTCCTGGCGCAGATAGAGGATATTGTCCATCAGCTTGCGGCGCAGGGCGCGGCCTTCGCCGGAGGTCACGATATTGAGCGCGGCCAGGATGGTGGCCGCCTGCACTGGCGAGAGGGCGTTGGAGAAGGTGTGGGTGGCGCTGTAATATTTGAGATATTCGGCGGTCGCCTTGTCGCGAACGGCAATGAAGCCACCATTGGAGCCGAAGGTCTTGGAGAAGCTGCCGATGATGATGTCGGCGGCGTCGAGCATGTTCTGCAGGCCCAGATGGCCCAGCCCGTCTTCGCCCATCGAGCCCATGTCATGGGCGCAATCGACCAGCAGGGTGGCGTCGTATTTGTCGCAGAGCGCGCGCATGGCGCCCAGATCCGGCGTGTCGGAGTGCATGGAGAACAGGCTCTCCGTCACCACCATGATGCCGTTTTTGGTGTCGGTGGCGCGGATGCGGGACAGCTTGCGCTCCAGCGCCTGCAGATTGAGGTGGCCGTGATGGTGCACGTTCTGCGTCGCGGCCTTGGCGCCTTCCTGCAGGCACGAATGGGCCAGGATATCCATGACCACATGGTCATTGGCGCGCACAAAGCCCTGTACCGAGCCATAGCCGGCGGCCCAACCGGTGGGATAGAGCACGATTTCGCGGCCGCCGATGAAATCGGACAGAGCGCGCTCCAGGCGGAGCGAATTGGTGGTGTTCCCCAACAGCGCCGCGGAGCCGGCGCTATGGACGCCATATTCGCCGATGGCCTCGATGGCCGCCTGCTTCACGGCCGGATGGGAGGAGAGGCTGAGATAATCCTGGCTGGCGAAGTTGATGCCCGAAAATTTCTGCCCGATATCGCTGCGGGCTTCGCAGCGGGCCTTGGGGGCAGTGGAGGTCGAGCGGGCATAAGGCCACAATTCATGCTGGCGGCGCAGATTCTGCCACTCGTAAAAACCGGCTACGCGGCTGATGAGGCCGGGTCCGGCGGGGGCACGAAAATCTCGCAGGCTGCCCTTCAAAGCGGCCTCTGGCGCGGATTTATACTTACTCTCCATGACGCTCTCCTAATCTGACTTACAGGCCTTACTCTGGCGAAACTACGGAGGGCGCTTGAAAAACCTCCGCCACCACCTCTGGTCGAGTGCAGCGCAGCTTTTTAACAATTCTTTAACCTTTGTTTAAAATGCAATGTTTTGTTAACTTTGCATAGAGCCTGTCAGAGAGATTTTTAGTAAGGTTAACGCGCGTCAAAGCGCCCGCTCACTTGCGTTCTGCAAATGGCGGGGTCGGTTCTTCGCTATTTCGTGATCGGGCAGAAACCGTCTGTTTGGCGGGTGCTAGTCTTCGAGGAGATAGCCGCCGGCCCGGGTGGGCAGTATTTCGCCGCCGACAATCTTGGCGATTGCAGCGCCACGGGCGACATATTTGGCGCTGGCGCGCGACAGCACGAAACCCTCGGTGCCGGCCAGGATGGGGCGGCGGGCGAGGAAGGCCTGCGGGCCATCCATGGCGATCAGATCGGCGATAGGCTGGCCCTTGGCGACGCGGTCGCCCAGTGCGACGTGATAGGCGAGCAGGCCCGGCGCGTCGGTGCGCAGCACTTCGGTGGCTTCGAACGGTGTGGGCCGAGGCGCCGAGGGCGGGGCTTCGACATCGGCGGCGATGAGGCCACGGCTGGCGAAGAAGCCGAACAGGCCCTCGGCATCGACCTTGCCCAGCGCGTCGAAACTGTCGGCGCGGCCGCGATATTCGAGCGTTGCGGTTTCAGCGCCATTGGGGATGGGGTGGCCGGGATTGGCGAGGCGCGCCTTGCGATAGAGCGAGGGTAGCACTTCGTCGAACGAGCCGCCGCCGCTGTCTTCGGCGGTGAGAGTGGCGGCGACGCCCATCCAATCGGCCAGATCCTGCAGGCCCGGCATCAGTTCGGGCGAGGTGAAGATATGCATCAGGCTATCGTCGTCGCAATGCAGGTCGAGCACGATATCGGCGTCATGGGCGGATTTGAGCACGAAGAGGCGCAATTGCTGAGCGGCCGAGCCCGCTGTCTGCGATGCGATCCAGGCGCCGACGGCTGCGCGGATGGTGGCGATATTGGCCTTGGGATCAGTGCCGAGCTTGCCCGCGATGGCGTCGGCAACCAGCGGATAGAGGTCGGGCCAGCGGCGGTTGTAATTCACGCCGGTTTCGATGTCGTAGCGGCCGATATGGTGGCGCAGCGAGCGATTGGCGAGGCCCAGCGGATTGACCGAGGGGAAAATGACGAAGCGCGCCTTGAGCTGGCCCGCCGCGTCGGCTTCGGCCAGCATGGGCAGCAGATGATGCAGCGCCATGGTGCCGGGTTGCTCGTCAGCGTGGAGGGCGGCCTGCAGATGCACCTTGGTTTCAGCAGTTTGCGGGCCTGCCGTGTACCAATAAAGCTTGGTGGAGGTGCCGGGGGCGTCGCCGGCAAAGACCGTCTCGTGCAGTTGCAAAGTCATGGGCTCAGCGGATCCATTTTGGCTGGAAGCGCATGCGCGGCGGTGCCGGCATGTGTCGCATCAACCTCTGGTAGACCAGCCCGAACAGGAAGAAAACCACTAGCGAGACGGCAAGGAAATAGAGGGCGGCGACTGAAAAATGCAGGAACGCATTATAGTCGCGCTCGAACAATTCCTTGGCGGTGATCATCAGGTCCTTTTGCAGGCCGATGACCGGCAGGGCAAAATAGACGATGGCCGTGGCGTGGAACAGGAAAACCACTTCATTGGTATAGGCGGGCCAGGCGAGCCGGATGAGATTGGGCCAGATTACCTGGCGGAATTGCTGGGCGCGGGACATGCCATAGGCGCGGGCGGCCTCGACCTCGCCGCGGGGCACGGCGCGCAAGGCGCCATGGAAGATTTCGGCAGTATAGGCGGCGGTGTTCAGCGTCAGCACCAGCGGGCCGATAAACAGCGGATGCAGCACAAACCAGGACACGCCCCAGGGCTTCCACAGGCTGACATTGAACGAGAGCGCCAGCGAATAGAACATGAAGAACTGGATGAACAGCGGGGAGCCGCGAAAGGCATAGACAAAGGCGCGGCTGGGGCGCGACAGCCATGGATTGGATGATGCCTTGCCCAGCGCCAGTCCGATGGCCAGAACGAAGCCGATGGGGATCGATGCAGCGGCAAAGTAGATGTTGAACAACACGGCGGGGGCGAAGAGGGCCAGTTCCTGGATGAAGCGTTCCATCACTGCGCCTCGCTCAAGATGCCGCGCCCGGCGCGGCGCATGATGGCATTGAAGGCTTTTTCGGAGATCAGGGTCACCAGGATATAGAAGACGAAAAGCACGAGATAATAGCGCCAGCGCCAATCCTCATGCACCAGCCCCACCGTGGGCAGAAAGTTGGGCGCGCCGAGCCGGTCGGCCCACAGCACGATATCGGCGATCTGCAGCAGCGAAAGCAGGGACGTCGCCTTGACGATCAGCATCCACACATTGGACAGGCCCGGCAGGGCATAGACCCACATCTGCCTGATATGGACCCGCCACAACACCTGGGCGGCCGACATGCCATAGGCGCGGGCAGCCTCGAGCTGACCATGCGGCACCGAACGCAGCGCGCCGTGAATGACATTGGTGGCGAAGGCGCCATAGACCAGGCCCAGCGAGACGGAGGCCAGGATGAGATATTCGGGCGTGCCGAGAAACCAGTTGGCTTCCTTGCAGGGTGGCCAGGCGGCGGTCTGGGCGGCAATAGCCTCGGGCGAACAGACCTGGGTGGCGACGACCCATTCGACGGCCTGCTCGAAGGCGAGCGGGAAGAACAGGAAGAACAGCACGTCGGGCACGCCGCGGACGATGGAGGAATAAATGGTGCCGATCAGCCGCAACGGAAAGAAGCGCGAATTCTTGAGCGTGGCCCCGATCAGCCCGAAGACCACGGCGAGCGTGCCGCCGGCGAGCGCAGCGAAAATGGTGAACTGGAAGCTCGCATACCAGGTGAGATGCTTGCCATTGGTCAGGTAGGAGAACCAGTAGGCGATGTCGTCGGTCATGCGCGGTATGCACCAGCTTGCCTTCTCCCCGTGTGGGAGAAGGTGCCCCGAAGGGGCGGATGAGGGGGCTGCGGTCGTTCAGCAATCGGCATATGCGGAGATAATCCCCTCATCCGTCTCGACCTTCGGTCGATCCACCCTCTCCCACAAGGGAGAGGGAAGACCGTGCTTGTAGGCTAGCCCGGCTTACTCGGCGAAATAAGGCCCGCGGCCTTCGAACCACTTGGCGATCAGGGTGTCGAGGGTACCGTCGGCCTTGAGGGCGGTGATGGCGGTGTCGAACTTGCCCTTGAGTTCGGCTTCGTCCTTGCGCACACCGGCGCCCACGCCGTCGCCAATCAGGATGTCCTCGCCAACGAATTCGAGCGTACCGCCCGAGGCGGTGACGACGGGTTCCAGATAGGCGGCGTCAGCCAGAATGGTGTCGAGATTGCCGGCGGCAAGGTCGGCCATGGCCTGGTCGGCCGTGCCGAAGGACACGACGGTATTGTTGCCGGCCAGGTTTTCCTGGGCATAGGCGGCCTGGATGGTGCCGCCCTGCACGCCGACGCGCTTGCCCTCAAGGGCGGACGGATCGATGGCTTCGCCAGCGGTGGCGACGAATTTGGACGGATCGGGCGGGAAATAGTTCTGGGTGAAATCGATGGTTTCCAGCCGCTCGTCGGTGATCGACATGCCGGCCATGATCACATCGTAGTTGCCTGCGAGCAGGTTGGGGATGATGGAATCCCAGTCATTGATGATGAATTCGCAGGTAAGGGCGGCCTTTTCGCAAATGGCATTGCCCAGCTCGATTTCAAAGCCGGCCGGCTTGCCGGCATCATCGAGGAAGTTCCACGGGGCATAGGCGCCCTCGGTGGCGATGCGGACGGTTTCCTGGGCCTGGCTCGCCGAGGCCAGCGACAGGATTGCCGCAGCGGCAAGGATAATCTTCTTCATCTTCACGTCTCTCCGTTGAATGTTGTTATGGCGCCGCAATGGCTCAGGTGTGGCTGGCGGCATTGAGGAATTGTCTGAGGCGGGCCGATTTGGTGGCGCCGAATACCTGGTCGGGCGTGCCCTCCTCTTCGATCAGCCCCTGGTGCAGAAAGATCACCCGGTCGGACACCGAGCGGGCAAATTCCATGTCATGGGTCACCAGCACCATGGTGCGGCCCTCATCAGCCAGAAGCTTGATGACACGCAGCACCTCCACCTCCAGCTCGGGATCGAGCGCAGAAGTGGGTTCGTCAAACAGCATGACGCGGGGATTGATGCACAGCGCCCGGGCAATGGCGGCGCGCTGCTGCTGGCCGCCTGAAAGCTGGCTGGGGTAATTCGATGCCTTGGCGCCGATCCCCACCTTGTCCAGCATGGCCAGCGCTTCGGCTTCGACCTCGGCGCGGGCGCGGCGCTGCACGATCAGGGGCGCCTCCATGACGTTTTCGAGGATCGTCATATGGGCCCAGAGATTGAACGACTGGAACACCATGCCCAGTTCGGAGCGGATGCGGCGGATCTGGTCTTCATTGCCGATATGGCGGCGCTTGCCGCTGCCGCGCAGCTCGATTTCCTCGCCATCGATGGCGACACTGCCCTGGTCGGGCACTTCGAGCATATTGATGCAGCGCAGGAGCGTGGATTTACCGGAGCCGGACGAGCCGATCAGCGAGACGACTTCGCCTTCGCGGGCGGTGAAGGATATGCCCTTGAGAACTTCAAGGTCGCCGAAAGACTTGTGCAGGTCGTGAATGGCCACGACCGGCCACTTCTCAGCCCCTGCGGGCTTCGATTGTGCCATGCTCACCTGTTACCCGCTTGGGCGGGTTTCCTGACTGGTGACTGCCTTATTATGAGGCGGGCAGTCTTGACCGCCTGCAACAAAAGCAGAAGTGCGGCAGATGGCAAGCGAAATGCGCAAGGACGCACAATTGTGCTGGGATCAGACGGCGAATTGATCGGTGGGAACGCTGAGACGGTAGGAGACGTGGTCGGCATCGACGGTGAAGAGCGCCTCCCCGCCCACCGATAGCGGCACGACATGTTCGAGCACCATGGTGCCGAAGCGAGCCGGCTCGCGGCCCTTGGCATGCTCGATGCCGGTTTCCTGCCATTCGATGACCAATTGGCGGTCGTCGGCCGACAGCTTGGCATCGATCCAGATATGGCCCGCCCCGATATGGGCGAGGGCGCCGTGCAGGGCAGCATTGGCGGCAAGCTCGTGAATGGCCAGGCCAATGTGCAGCGCAGCATTGGGGCCGAGTACGGGGTTTTCCCCGGTCATGCGGGTCTTGCCCAAGGCCAGGGGGCCGATACGGGCGAGTTGGGACGTGACCAGCGATTGCAGATGTGTGCCGCGCCAATTGCTTTCGGTGACCAGGTCCTGCGTGCTGGACAGGGCATGCAGCCGTCCGCGGAAACGGTCGAGAAATTGCTGGATGCTGGTGCTGTGCCGGGCGGTCTGCATGGCGACTGACTGCACGATGGCCAGGAGGTTCTTGGAGCGATGGCTGACTTCGCGCAGCAATTCGTTGACCGCAGCTTCCCGACCGCGTTCTTCGGTGACGTCGGTCACGATGGTGGTAACGCCATCGGCGTCGGGCAATAACTGTGCTTGAAACTGCTTGCGGTGGATCGGATCGGACAGTTCGAACCCGACACGTTGGGATTGGCCGGAGCTGAGGCAGGCATCGAAGGCGGTGATGATCTGGCGGGCGAGCGGGAGGGCCAGAAAGTCGGCCTCCCGGTATCCAACTACATCGCGGCCGGTCCACTCTTCGGGCAGGTTCTCGGCGAGGTCGTAGGTATGATCGCGGCGCTGGTGCAGCACACTGATGCCGCGACCGTTCAACCCGGCCGAAAGCGCGCGCACCCACATTTGCAGCTGACGCTCGGTTGATGCCGAAGACATAGGGATGGTCCTTGCATTGTCAGCGGGATACAAAAGGCGGCTGCGCCGGAGCGGAGCCGCCTTTGGGTTCAGCGTATCGGTCGTCATGGCTAGACCCGGCGGATCAAGCCGATGACGAGCGAGATGACGAGGAAGGCCAGGAAGAGGAAGAACAGAATCTGGGCGATACCGGCCGACGCGCCAGCAATGCCGCCAAAGCCGAGAACGCCGGCAATCAGGGCGATGACGAAGAAGACAAGGGCATAGTAGAGCATGAGAACTCTCCTCTGATTAGCTTGTCAAAACAACGTGCAGGCCGGTGAAGCGGTTCCGATGGCGCAAATAAAAAGGCCGGGAAAACCCGGCCTTTAGCAGATATTGCCATGACGAAACGCCGTGCCTCACGCCGCGGCGCGGGAGCCTTCGTCAAAGAACAGTGCCTGGCTGATCAGGGCCTTGACCATGTCCGGATTGAAGGGCTTGGTGACGAGGAATGTCGGCTCCGGGCGTTCCCCGGTCAGCAGGCGTTCGGGGAAGGCGGTGATGAAAATCACCGGCACCGAATGGGTGTTGAGAATGTCGTTGACCGCATCGATCCCCGAGCTGCCATCGGCCAATTGAATATCGGCCAGGATCATGCGCGGATGGGTCTGGTTGAACAGGTTGACCGCTTCCTTATGGGTGCGGGCGACGCTGACCACCTTGTGGCCCAGGCTCTCCACCAATTGCTCAATATCCATGGCAATCAGCGGTTCATCCTCGATGATCATGATTTCGGTCGCGACCTGGCGGGAAATGTCGACCGAGGCCTCGTCGAGCAGATCGGCGAACTTGCTGTCGCTGACGCCGAGGATTTCGGCGGCCTGGGCATGGGTAAAGCCTTCCACGGCCACCAGCAGGAAGGCCTGGCGCGGCTTGGGGCCGAGATTGGCGAGGTTGCGCGCCGCGCGTTTTTCCCAGGCAAAGCTGGAGGCCGGCTCGGGCACGGGAATAGCTGAGGACGAGAAGAGGGCGGAGAACAGCTTATAGAGTGCGATACGATCGCTGGACGCTTCGGGAAACAGAGAAATGTCGGCGATGAGAGCTTCGAGAGTTGCCGCTACATAGGCGTCTCCGGACGTCTGCGATCCGGTTACGGCGCGGGAAAACCGCCGTAGATACGGCAAATGCGGAGCAATCCGCGTGGACAAAGTCATATAAGAACTCCCAATGACGCTTAGATCGTGGACCCACGAAACCCTTAAACGGGTGGAGAATGCAAAAGTTCCGCCAGTGTGGAACTTTTTGAGCGGTTGCACATTTAGCTCGCCAAAGGGCCAACTTGGACGGCAAAGACATAGGCATGATAAAGGACAAACTGGTGACCCAGCAACGTATGCGAACGCAGACGGGGCGGGCAGATGATGGGCTGGGTCCAAATTCGGACATCGGCGCGCGTTTGCGTGCACTCTATGGGGCCGTGCAGGACGAAGGCGTTCCCGACCAACTTCTCGATTTGTTGGAAAAGCTCGATAGCGCCGAACAGGCGCAAAAGGCCAAGACCGCCTCTCGTGACGGGGAGTAACGGCATGACCGCCGAACCGACCTCGTTCAAGCGCGAGATGCTTGCCACATTGCCCAGCCTGCGCGCCTTTGCCGTCTCCCTGACCGGCAAGCACGACAAGGCGGACGATCTGGTGCAGGACACCGTCATGAAGGCCTGGGCGAAGCAGTCCAGCTTCGAGATGGGAACCAATATCAAGGCGTGGCTTTTCACCATCCTGCGCAACGAATTCTATAGCCAGATGCGCAAGCGTGGCCGCGAAGTGCAGGATAGCGATGGCGCCTTCACCGAACGGCTTTCCGTACATCCGTCGCAATATGGCTCGATGGACATGCAGGACTTCAAAAAGGCCCTGGCCCAATTGCCCGACGATCAGCGCGAAGCGGTGATCCTGATCGGGGCCTCCGGATTTTCCTATGAGGAAGCCGCCGAGATTTGCGATTGCGCCATCGGCACGATGAAGAGCCGCGTCAGCCGTGCCCGCACGCGTCTGCAGGATATTCTCAAGATATCCGGCGAAGCCGATTACGGTCCCGATGCCGTCTCGGCACAGGTGACCACGCACAACCACTCGTTCTAAGCCGATTGGGTGAGCGCCAGCGTGATGGCGCTCACCAGGTCAGCCTCGGGAAATGGCTTGACCAGGATGGGCGCTCCGGGCGCATCCGCCAGGCCGGCATGCAGTGCGTGATCTGCAGTGGTGATGATCAGGCGGATGCCGGCGGCGGTGAGACCACGCAGCAATTCGATACTGTCGGGTTGATCGGCACGGAATTCGACAATAGCCAGCTGATAGTCCGGCCAGCGCTCGCGCAGCGACAAGGCCTCAGCCACGCTACGGGCGCAGACGCATTGGCCGACATTGCGGTCTTCCAGCACGCGCTGAATATCGAGTGCGATGAGAAATTCTTCCTCGACAATGAGGACCGTCTGTCCGGTGAGCATTGGCCTGTCCGTAACGCTAAAGCCACCACATGCGGCCAGGCGTTTTCACTGTCATTTAAATTTGACATGTCGCGGAACGGCCACTTGCTGGTATCGTTGTTTGTGGCAGCGTCGCTACCTTCCCCTTAATGGTGCCAATTGAGTCTTGTTCTTACCGGGTCCGCCCGCAGCGTGTCGTGTGAGCACTGCCCGCTGCATGCGATGCCGCAGTTCCGCGCGTTCACGCCTGAGGAACTCAAATTCATCGCATCGTTCAAAATCGGCGAACTGAATGCGGAAACCGGCTCGGTGGTGCTGCAGGAGGGTGCCCACAATGCCCATCTTTATACGCTGCTGTCGGGTTGGGCCTTTCGCTACAAGACCCTGGAAGATGGCCGGCGCCAGATCCTGAATTATATGCTGCCGGGAGATTTGCTGGGCCTGCAGGGCTCGGTGATCGGGGACATGGAGCATTCGGTCGAGGCGCTATCGCCAGTGGTGCTCTGCGTGTTCCGGCGCGACAAGCTGGACGAACTGTTCCGCAATCATCCGGGATTGGGCTTCGATATTGCCTGGCTCGCCTCGCGCGAGGAGCGCATGCTGGACGAGCACTTGCTGAGCATTGGCCGGCGCAGCGCATTGGAGCGCGCAGCCTATCTCCTGGCATTCCTGCATAAGCGGGCCGAAGCGGTGCAAGCCAGCAAGGGTGAGCCCATCGTGCTGCCGATCTCGCAATTGCATGTGGCCGACACGCTGGGCCTGTCGATCGTGCACACCAACAAGACCTTGCGCAAACTGGCCGATCGCGGGCTGATCCGCTGGCTGGACCGGACTTGTCGAGTGCTCGATGTGGCAGGGCTGATGGAGCTTGCCGGGTGGGAGGGACCCTCAGAACGCCGCCGGCCATTGATCTGATGGCTATGGCCGCAAAACCGCCATCGCCATGGTGCATGGCTCAGCTCACGATTCTTCCAGAGGGGCGCGGCCGTCCTGAGCTTTCCGCTGGACTGCCGGGATGATGATGGCCGAAGCACGCAATCAGGAACGCGACACCAAGCCGCCGCGCCGGGCGAGGCCCAGGCTTGCCGTGCTGGCATCACTGGCGCTGGTCGTGCTCGCAGCGGCAGCGGCGCTTATCATGACGGCGGGCATTGATCGGCAATTGGTCGATGTCACCCAGACCTATGAGGTGCGTAACCAGGCGCGCGAGCTGACGATTGCGCTGACCGAGGCGGAAAGCGGTCAGCGCGGTTTTATGCTGACGCAGGACCAGAAATATCTCGAGCCTTATCGGCGTGCGGTTGCCGGCATCGACACGCGGATCAAGACGCTGGTTGCCATTACGGCCGCGGACACAAGGCAGGCCGACCGGGTGGCAGCCATCTCGGACTCGATCTCCATCAAACTGGCCGAGATGGCGCGGACGGTTGATCTGATCCAATCGGGCCGTCCGGGTGAGGCGCAGACGCTGATCGAAAGCGGAATGGGCGCGCGACTGATGGACGAATTGCGCAGCGGACTCGAACAGTTCATCGGCGAGGAAAATGCCAAGCTGCTGGAGCGCAACAAGGGCATCGATCTGTCGCGCCGTGCTTTGGTCGTGGCCATCATCGTGGCGCTGGCGGGGGCTGCAATCCTTTCCTATTCGCTGTTGTCGCGCACCCAGCGCCAAGTCAGCGCGCTGGCCGAAAGCCGGACGCAATTGCTGACGCAGAACGAGGCGCTGGAAGCCCAGGTGCGGGAGCGCACCCAGGCCATCGAGGAAGCGCGCGAGCATGCCGAACATGAGCGCCAGCGTGTCGAAGCCCTGTTGCGCGATACCAATCATCGGGTCGGCAATTCGCTGGCGACCGTTTCGTCCTTGCTCGGACTGCAGCTCATGCGCACCGACTCGGATGAGGTGCGCGAGGCGCTGGAAGCCGCGCGGGCGCGGGTGCATGCGGTGGCCTCGGCTCATCGGCGGCTGCGGCTGGGGGACGATCTGGAAACTGTCAGCGCGGCGGAATTCCTGAGCGCGGTGCTGGACGATCTGCACGACACCGCCACCACGGCCAAGGCGGTGACGCTCAAGGGCGACTTTGCCCCGGTGGAGATTGGCGCACGTGACGCCACAACGATCGGCATCCTGGTGGGTGAATTGGTGACCAATGCGCTCAAGCACGCGTTTCCCGATGGCAGGCAGGGCCACATCGCGGTGAGCTTCAAGCGCGACGCGGCCAATGTGCCGACGCTGCGAGTGGCCGATGACGGGGTGGGCATGGCGGCCGAGCGAACGCCGGGAGAGGGTGGTCTCGGCTCGGTGATCGTCAAGCAATTGGCCAATCAGTTCGACGGCAAACCGCACTATGAACGGGGCCCCAATGGCGGCATTGTGGTGACGGTGCCGCTGCCCGGCGTCGAGAGGGCGGCCGCCAGCTAATGCCAGTCCCGCTCCGGAGATCGCCATGCGTATCGTAGCAATCCTCAACCGCGATGGCGGTACGCTGCGGACGATGGATCTGGAGGCTTTTGGCAAACAGGCGGTGGAGATTTTCAGCCGGAACGGTCATGCGCTCGAATGCCGGATTGTGGCTGGGCGCAATGTCGAAACCGAGCTGCGCCGTGTCGCGGACACCAGGGGCATCGATGTCATGCTCGCAGCCGGCGGCGACGGCACGATTTCGACGGCGGCGGGGATTGCCTTTGAAAGCGGAATGCCACTGGCGGTATTGCCGGCTGGTACAATGAACCTTTTCGCCCGGGCACTGCAATTGCCGCTGGATTTGACCGCGGCTATGGAAGCCGTTGCTGCCGGCGAGATTGGCGCGGTGGATATCGCCACGGCCAATGGCCGGGCTTTCGTGCATCAATTCGGCGTCGGCGTGCATGCCAGGCTGGTGCGCATTCGCGAGCGGATGACCTATCGCAGCCGCATCGGCAAGATGCTGGCGAGCCTGCGCGCGATTGCCGAGGCTGCGGTGCGGCCGCCTGAATTCGAGGCGGAAATTCATACGAGGAACGGGCGCGAGCGACTGCGAGTCTCGGGCATCGCGGTTTCCAACAATCTGTTGGGCGATGGGCATATTCCCCATGCCGACCGGCTGGATGCGGGCTTGCTGGGCGTCTATATGGCCGCGCCGATATCCACCTGGGCGCTGATCCGGCTGGCGGTGGATGTGCTGCTGGGCAAGTGGCGGACGAGCGACGCGGTCACCGAGCAGGAGGTCGAGCAGGTGACGCTGAGTTTTCCCCGGCGCAAGCACAATGCCCATGCGGTAATTGATGGCGAATTGATCAAGTTGGCGCCTTCGGTCACGCTCAAGGTGCATCCGGGCGCGCTCAAGGTATTGCTGCCCAGGCCCACGCAAGCGGGCGCCGGCTGATTTTTTTCCGGCTTGGGAACCATATTGCTTGACCCGAGTTTAACGGCATCGGGCCTAGCTTTGCCCCTGGTTTGACAGAAATCAAGTCGCAGTCAGGCTCGAGTCCGCAAGGCTTCCGGTTCTCCGTTTGCGTCTTGCTCTGGTTTGAATGCGCATTTGTCGCGGAAGCGTCAGGACGAAAAGTGACAGAAGTGAATTCCTCCCTTCCGGACGATGTCCGCAAGGTTCTGGATGATCCAGGCCGCCTGCAGGCGCTGGCAGCGCTGGAGGTTCTCGGTACAGATCCCGATGCCGATTTCGACCGCCTCACCCGGGTTGCGGCCCATATCTTTGGCGCCGAAATCGCGCTGGTGACGCTGATCGACAAGGAGCGGCAATGGTTCCGCGCCTGCCATGGCACTGACCTTACGGGCACATCGGCCAGCGACTCGTTTTGCGCGCATACGCTGGCCGGGCCCGAGGCCATGGTGGTGCTGGACGCCACGACCGATCCGCGTTTCATGCACAATCCATTGGTGGCGGGCGAAACTGGAATACGGTTTTACGCCGGAGCGCCGATCGTCGTTGCCGGGCAGCGCCTGGGCTCGCTTTGCGTTCTTGGCAGGACGGCGCGGAACGCGGTCGAACCGGCATTGCTCGATCAGCTTGTCGATCTGGCGGGTCTGGCCTCGACGCTCTTTGCCCTAAAGGACGAGGCTCGAGTGCGGGCGCGCACGGCGGCGGCACTGCTCCGCGAAGAATGGCGCCATGCGCTGACGCTGGAAGCGGGCAATGTGGGCAGCTGGATTTGGGATATCCGGACCGGGGAAGTGGTCTGCAACGACATGTTCCGGCGGATGTATCACCTGCCCGAAAGCGGCACGATCCAGTTCGAGCAGGTGCTCGATACGGTTCATGCCGGCGACCGCGCCGCCATTGAAGACAGCATCCAGGCCAGCCTCAATGATGGCGTCGATTTTGCCGCCGAAGTGCGGGTGGAGCCCACGATCCGGTGGCTGACCATGCGCGGGCGGGTCTATCAACGCGATGCCGAGGGCCGGGCGCTGGTCATGATGGGGGCCTCCACCGACATTACCGAGGCCAAGCAGAGCGCCGAGCATACGCGGCTCCTGCTGCGCGAGCTCAATCACCGGGTCAAGAACACGCTGGCCATGATCCAATCTGTCGCTCGCCAGACAATCCGGCAGAATCCCGATCCCAAGGCGTTCATCGAAGCGTTTTCCGGCCGTCTGCGCACGATTTCGGATGCGCATGTGCTGCTGGCCGACCGCGACTGGAGCGGGGTGCATCTTTATGAGGTGATTGCCTCCCAGTTGGGCCCAGATTTCCTGGAACATCCTGACCGCGCCACAGTCAACGGACCGGACATGATGCTGCCGGCCGACCATGCGGTTGGATTGGGATTGATCCTGCATGAATTGACCACCAATGCGCATCGCCATGGCGCCTGGTCCACCAATCGGGGCGTGGTCAATATCGATTGGGAAAAGCGGGAAGCGCCGGTACCGGGGCTGATGCTGCGCTGGCGTGAGAGCGAGGGGCCGGCCGTGGCCCCGCCGCGCGATTATGGCCTGGGGACCAAGTTGATCGAACGCAGCCTGGCCAAGGTGCTCGATAGCGATGTCAAGTTGCGCTTCGATCCCGGCGGGGTCGCCGCCGAGATCTGGATGCCGCTGCCGGTCGAACAGGTTTAAGGCGGATCAATCGTCGTTGTCGTCGGCGTTGCGGACCAGCAGGAATGCTGCCAGCGCCGCGGCAGGAAGGCCCAGCTTGCGGATGACAGGCGAGCGCAAGAGCACCGGCAATGCGGTCAATGCAGCGGTCGTGACGAAGGCGCCGGTTTCGCTGGAACGGCGGCGTTCGACGGTGCGGCGTTTCCGGTTGCTCTCCCCGATCTGTGCGCCGGCAAAGACGGCCAGCGCCAGTACGAGAAAAACGCCGCCCAGGACCAGCGCCGCATAGATCGGTCCGATCTGGGTGGCGAGAGCAAAAAAGCCCGCCGCCACGAGGAAGAAGCAGCCCAGCAACAGGAAGAGGCTGATCACCGCATAGACAATCGCGAGCTTCTTGGCCCGATCGGTAATCGCCTCGACCTCGATGCCGAGCAGGGCCGCGAGGGGGACCAGTAAATTCATGATGCCTAGCGCCGCGAGAGCAGAGCGAGAATGAAGCCGATGCCCACCGCGCTCGCCACCGCGGTCAGCGGCTTTTCGCGAATGGTGTCCTTCAGCTGCCGCTCAAGTTCCCCGGCCTGGTCCTGCACGTCCTCGATGACGTTCTGGCCCTGACGTTGCAGATGGCGGGCTTCGCTTTTGGCGACGTCCTTGACTTCATTGACCTTGTCGCTGCTGAGGCGGGCCAGGGTTGCGGCGATCCCCTTGAGGTCGTCCTGCAACTGGGCGATCTGGTCTTCCAGGTGCTTTTCCTTGGCTCGGCTGGACGCGGCACGCGGGGCCCCGTTGGATGTCTTGCCGCGGGTGGGTGCCATTTCAGGGGTATCAGCCATTAAACGCTCCATAAGTTGATGTCACTCAACGCCATAACGGGCGGTAGGTTCCGGGCCTGGAGCCAGGACAGAAAGACACCCCGGTACGCGTTGAGCGTATCGGGGTGACCAGGGGCGGGTGAAAGGGGGGCGACCTTCAACCCGCGGGGCGCATTCCACTAACGTGGACTCCAATACTGGTCGCGCCCTTTATCGGCTGTGCGTCAAATTCGTCCCATCAATACCAAAATGAGGATAACGACGAGGACGACGCCCAGAATACCGGATGGCCCATAGCCGAAGCCGCGCGAATAGCCCCAATTGGGCAATGCGCCGATCAACAGCAGAATAAGAATGATGATGAGAATTGTGCCTAAGGTCATAGGACGTATCCTTCTTTTGTTATTGTGACGCTAAGGTCGCCGGGTCAAAGCAATGCGAGAAGCAAGCCGGTGGCGACGAGCAGAATAAGAAATGCCGGCGTCAGTGCCTTGAGCACGTCGGCATAGTGGGTCCGGCCATCATAGCTTTCGGTCGACCAGGCCATATTGGCGCGGGCGTCTTCAAGTGCCCTGATTTCAGCATGTGTCATGTCGACCAATACCTTCAAAAAGCCGCGCTTTATTACGCTTGCTCTAAGAACGGCGAGGAAGGGATTTTAGTTCCGCATGCCTGTCGAAACAGGTTTGGCCGGCTCTATTCGACGCGGATCACATCCACCGATTGGGTGGTTTCGTGCGAACCATGGGTCTTGAGCACACCCACAATCGGGGAGATGTCGGCATAGTCGCGGCCATGGCCGATCGAGATGTGGTCGCCGCCCGCGATCATGGCATTGGTGGGGTCGAATTCGACCCAGCCCATGTGCTGGCCGCACCAGACGCGCACCCAGGCATGCATGGCGTCGCTGCCTTCGAGCCGCGCCTTGCCGGGCGGGGGATTGGTGCGCAGGAACCCCGAAACATAGCCGGCAGGAATGCCGGCGCCACGCAGGCCGGCGATCATCACATGGGCAAAATCCTGGCAGACGCCTTTGCGTAGCGCGAAGGCCTCAGCGGGCGTTGTCTGCACGTCCGTCGCCTTGGGGTCGTAGATGAAGTCGCGATGGATCGCCATGCAGAACTCATTGGCGGCGGCCAGCACGGAAGGGGCGTCGGCCATGACATTTCTGGCATAGGCGGTGATGGCCGGCACGAGCTGCACGCTGCCGGATTCGGCGAGGAAATGGTGTGGGCTATCGGGTTCGACCGACCAGAACCGGGTCACTTCCTGCCGCAGGCGCTCGACGGTCGGCGATAGATCCGCGGGGGGATGAATGTCCTCCACCTGCACACGGGCGGTCAGGCGGATATCGAGATGATCATGCGGGGTCAGATAGGTGATGGTGGTGACCGCATTGCCGAAGAAATCGGTGAAGGCGCTTTCGCGCTGCGGGCGTGGCTCGAAGGACAGGCTTGCCGCAATGACGCGCTGGGTGCCGGGCACGCTGATCGGGGCGACCCGGATGAGGTGGCGGCCGCCATGCACCGGGGCGTCGTAGTCGTAATGCAGGTCGAGGCGGACATCATAAAGCATGGCGCTACACGAAATAGGCTGCGGCCACGAGGCTGGAGAGCACGCCGATATCGGCGGCCAGCTTGTCGAGACGGTCAGGAGTCATGTCGGCGGGGTCGGCAATGCGCAATTCGGTGTGCAATTGCAAAGCGGCCCTGGCGGCGGGCGAGAGTTGGCCGTCATTAATGCCGCCGGGCAGCATTTCGATCTGCTTCTGCAATTCGGCCAATTGGAACAGCACCGAGCGCGGATTGAGCGGGTCTAGCGTCAGCAGATCAACCGCGCTCTGCGTGCCGGCGCTCACCGAATAGCGGCGGCGATGCGACATGACGCTATCGCCGATTTCGAGCAGCATTTCGAGCGAGCCGTCGGGCGCGTCCTTGTCGGTAAACCAGGCGGTGGCGCGGGCGATCTGCATGGCACGCTCAAGGCGGCGGCCCAGTTCGAGGAAACGCCAGCCGGCAAAGCGGTACATGTTTTCATGCACGAGGCCGGAAAAGCCCGCCAGCTTGCGCAGCAATACGGTCATGGCGCGCGTGGCGTCGTCGCCCAGCTCTACGCGGGTGGCAAAGCGCTGGGCGGTTTTTTGCAGATCGACCAGGGCCAGCCAGCCATCGGGGGAGAAGCGGTCGCGGATCTGGCCGGCGCTGTGGACGGCGCTATCGATGGAGGTCAGCAGGCCGAGCGGCATGGCGTCGGCGGCGTCGACATCGATGGTTTCAAGGAATGCCGCGCAATGGGTAAGGATCGGCAGGTCGGTTTTGGACAGCTCGGCCTGGCGGGCATTATAGGCGCGCAGGATGCGGACAGTGGCTTCGCAGCGCTCGGTATAGCGGCCCAGCCAGATCAGGTTATCGGCCGCGCGGCTAGGCAGGCTGCCGGGCGAGTTCCGAACCAGCTTCTGGCCGTCGCGCGGCAGCAGCGAGACCTGCTCCACCGGCTTGGACGACACCACCCAGACGTCAGCCGCCTGGCCGCCATGTTGCATGGCGATAGCCGAGGCGTCGCTGGTGGAGCCGACCCGGGCAAAGCCGCCGGGCATGATGGTCCAGCCATTTTCGGTGCGGGCCGCATAGACGCGCAGGGTGATGGGGCGCGGCTCCAGCTTGCCATCGACATAGACCGGGGCGGTGGACAGTTGCACCTGTTCCTGGCCGACATAATCGGCCCCATTGGTACGGATGCGTTCGAGCAGGGCCTCGCGCTGGTCGGCCGGCACGGCGGCGCCAAGCATGGTGCCGCGCTGGTCATCGAAGGGGAGCGTGGTGGCGAAGGCCGGGCCGATCAGCAGCTTGTCGAAATTGTCGAGCACATGCTTTTGCTCGCCCGGCTGGCCGCACCACCAAGTGGCGATTTCGGGCAGCAACAGATTGGTGCCGAGCAGCTTTTGCGCGAGGCGCGGCATGAAGGCGGCCAGGGCGCGGGTTTCGAGCAGGCCGGTGCCCAGCGCATTGATCATGGAGATCGAACCATGGCGCAGCGCCTCGACCATGCCGGGCGTGCCGATGCGGCTATCGTAGCGCAGCTCCAGCGGGTCGACGAAGGAGGCATCCATGCGCCGCCACAGCACGGTGACCGGCTTCAGGCCGGCAACGGTGCGCACCATGACGCGCTCGTCTTCGACCACCAGATCCTCGCCCTCGAGCAGCATGAGGCCGAGATAGCGGGCGATATAGGCGTGTTCGAAATAGGTTTCGTTGAGCTGGCCCGGCGTCAATATGCCGACGCGACCACCATCACGCTTGGCTTGGGCGAACAGCGTATCGCGGAAGGCGCGGAAGAAGCCGGCCAGCCGCTGGATGTTCATATCGGCATAGATATCCGAAAGCGCGCGGGTGGTGGCGACGCGGTTTTCCAGCGCAAAGCCGGCGCCAGAGGGGGCCTGCGTGCGATCGCCCAGCACCCACCAGGCGCCGTTGGGGCCTCGGCCCAATTCGAAGGCGCAGAAATGCAGATAATGCCCGCTTGCGGGTTTGACACCAACGAGAGGGCGCAGGAATTCGCCGTTGCGCGCCACGAGTTCTGGCGGCAGCAGGCCCTGTTGCACCAGGGTATTGTCGCCATAGACATCGGCGATGACGGTTTCGAGCAATTCGGCGCGCTGGACCAGGCCAGCGCTGATCGTGGCCCATTCGGTCTCGTCGATCAGCAGCGGAATCTTGGCCAGCGGCCAATCGCGCTGCTTGCCTTCGGCGCCGTCATATTTGCGATAGAACACGCCGGCATCGCGCAGATATTGATCGGCGCGCTCGAAACGGGCGGCAAGCTCGGTGGGGCCGAGCTTGTCGAATGCGGCCATCAATTCAGCCCAACCCGGACGGATGTTTCCAGCCGCGTCCACCATTTCGTCGGGCACGCCCGGTTGCAGCCGGTAATCAGCAACAATGCTGGGACCGGCAGGGGGCTTGCCTCGGGGCTTTTGATTCCGTGAGTTCATAACTTCACCAGAAGCGCGGAGGCCGGCGCAGGTCAAGCGTTAGCGGGAATTCGTCCGCAGGCTTTTCTGCGCGCAGATCATAGCCGCCCGGTGTGTAATTATGCGGCACGAAGCGGGCGAGGCGTCGCGCCTCGGCTTCATTGCCATTGACCGGGAAGGTTTCGTAATTGCGGCCGCCGGGATGAGCGACGTGATAGGTGCAGCCCCCGACCGGGCGGCCGGTCCAGGTATCGTAGATGTCGAACACCAGTGGCGTATTGACCGGCATGGCCGGATGCATGCCCGAGGCGGGCTGCCAGGCCTTGTAGCGCACCCCGGCAATGGCGGAGCCCGCCGTATCGGTCTTGCGCAGGGGAATGGGCCGCTGATTGCAGGTGACGGCGTAGCGCTCGGGATTGAGCCCATCGAGCTTGACCTGTAGCCGCTCGACCGAGCTATCGACAAAGCGCACGGTGCCGCCAATGGCGCCTTGCTCACCCATGACATGCCAGGGCTCAAGCGCCTGGCGCAGTTCCAAGCGGACGCCGTCATATTCAACCTCACCGCAGAAAGGGAACCGGAATTCGAGCTGGGCGGCGAACCAGGCCGGGTCGAGCTTGAAGCCGTGGGTGTCCAGATCGGCAAGGATATCGAGGAAGTCCTGCCAGACATAATGGGGCAGCATGAAGCGATCATGCAGGGTTGTGCCCCAGCGGGTGAAACTGCCCTCCAGCGGATCGGTCCAGAAGCGGGCAATGAGGGCACGGATCAGCACTTGCTGGGCGAGGCTCATGCGCGCATTGGGCGGCATTTCAAAGCCGCGGAATTCGACCAGACCCAGCCGGCCGGTGGGGCCATCGGGTGAATAGAGCTTGTCGATGCAGATTTCCGAGCGATGGGTATTGCCGGTGACATCAACCAGAAGGTTGCGGAACAGTCGATCGACCAGCCAGGGCAAAGGCGGCAAGGCGCCCGACGCGGGATGGGGCACCTGCGCCATGGCGATTTCGAGTTCGTAGAGGCTGTCGTGGCGGGCCTCGTCGAAGCGGGGCGCCTGGCTCGTGGGTCCGATGAAGAGGCCCGAGAACAGATAGCTCATCGCTGGGTGGCGCTGCCAATGCAGCACGAGCGACTTGAGCAGATCGGGCCGCCGCAGGAAGGGGCTGTCGTCGGGCACGGCCCCGCCCACGACCACATGATTGCCGCCGCCCGTGCCGGTATGGCGGCCATCGATCATGAATTTGTCGGCGCCCAGCCGCGACAGGCGGGCCTCTTCATAGATGGCCGTAGTGGTGGCGACGCAATCGTCCCAGTTCGACGCGGGGTGGATATTGACCTCGATGACGCCCGGATCGGGCGCCACGCGGATGACATTGAGGCGCGGATCGTGCGGCGGGGAATAGCCCTCGACATGCACGGGGAAGCCGATGGCTTTGGCTGATGCTTCGACGGCGGCGATCAGCTCGAGATAGTCCTCGAGTTTTTCGACCGGCGGCAGGAAGACGCAAAGGCGATGATCGCGGATTTCGGCGGTGACGGCGGTGCGCACCTCGCCCTCGATCTCGCTGATTTCCTGCTCGACCCGGTCCTGCTGTTCAGTTGCGGCCGTGAAGGACGAGGTGGTCTGGGCGCGTGGATCGGCTTCGATGCCGGAGGTTTTGCGCGACAGGATTTCCTGCGGATCGGGCAGGGGGCCGCGCGGCGCGCCGGGGTCCTGCGCGACGACATGGGGATATTCGGTCGGCTTGATATGCTTGAGCGAGCTCAGCGGCAGCCGGTACCCGGCCGGGCTGTCGCCGGGGGCGAGAAAGAGTTTGCCGCGCCGTGTCTTCCATTTTTCGGTGAGCCAGGGGCTCGATGCGGCGGCATTCCAGCGCTGCACCGGCAGGACATAGCCGGTGGGATTGGTGAGGCCCCGTTCGAACACTTTGGCGATGCGGGAACGCGCTTCTGGATCGGCTAGTTCGGAATTGGCCGGATCGACATTGGCGGGCAGATTGGCTTCTTTGAGCAGCCATTCGCCGGGGTCTTCATAGGCCTCGTCGATGGTTTCTCCGGTCAGCCCAAGATTGTTCGCGAAGGCAGCGAGGAATTTGCGGGCATCTTCATGGGTCGCTGCGGTCTTGACGCCTTCACGCGCCACCAGCGCTTCATCCTGCCAGACGGGTTTGCCATCGACGCGCCAATAAAGCGAGAAGGTCCAGCGCGGCAGAGTTTCGCCGGGATACCACTTGCCTTGGCCATAATGCAGCAGGCCGGTTGGCGCGAAGCGCTTGCGGAGTCGGCGGATCAGATCATCGGCGAGGGCGCGCTTAGTAGGGCCGACGGCACCGGTGTTCCATTCGTCCGCTTCAAAGTCGTCGATGGAAACGAAGGTGGGCTCGCCACCCATGGTGAGGCGCACGTCGTTTTCAGCAAGGACTTTATCGACCTGCTTGCCCAACGCATTGAGCTGGTCCCAGGACGCGTCGGAAAAGGGCTTGGTGATGCGCGGATGTTCGGCAACGCGGGTGACGCGCATGTCGAAGGCGAAATCGACTTCGGCATAGCTGGCAAAGCCCGAGATCGGCGCGGCATTGCGATAATGCGGGGTGGCAGCCAGCGGCACGTGGCTTTCGCCGGTCAGCAGACCCGAAGTGGGGTCGAGGCCGACCCAGCCGGCGCCGGGCAGATAGACTTCGCACCAGGCATGCAGATCGGTGAAATCATGGTCGGTGCCGGCGGGGCCATCGAGCGAGACCAGATCGGGCTTGAGCTGGATCAAATAGCCCGAGACGAAGCGGGCGGCAAAGCCGAGATTGCGCAGGGTCTGGACCAGTAGCCAGCTGGAATCCCGGCAAGAGCCTTTGGCATTGCCCAGGGTTTCCTCGGGCGTCCACACGCCGGTTTCCATGCGCACGATATAGGCAATGTGCTGCTGGATGGAGGCATTGATACCAGTGACGAAATTGACCGTATTCATCGGCGTCTTGTCGATGCCGTCTATAAAACGCTGCAGCAACGGGCCGACTGGCTCGGGCCGCATATAGATGGACAGGTCCTCGCTGACATCCTCGGGATATTGGAAGGGGAAGGTTTCCGCTGTTTCCTCGACGAAGAAATCGAAGGGATTATAGACCGTCATATCGGCGACGAGATCGACTTCGATCTTGAGCTCGGTGACCGGCTCGGGGAAGACGAAACGGGTCAGGAAATTGCCATAGGCATCCTGCTGCGCATTGACGAAATGCAGCGACGGAGACACCCGCAGGGAGTGGCTCAACACCTTGGTTCTGGAATGCGGCGCCGGTTGCAGCCTGATGATCTGGGGCTGGAGGAAGACCGGACGGTCATATTTGTAGTGAGTCAGATGGTAGACGGCGGCTTTGATCGACATGCGTTCCAGTCGCTCACTTCAGGCCACGAATTTTGACTTCCCAATAAGGAGCTTAGCGGGGTTTGGTGTGGAGGGGTATCCCTTAACCCATCGCATCGATCAATTGCCGCTGCCGCAGCATTTCGAGAAAAATTCGGTAATCCTTGTCAAACTGGATGCGGGCGGCCGGGTCGGGCGCACGCGCTGCGCCCGGCTGATGCATGGCCACACAAGCCGCATCGAGGCCAGTATAAAGTCCCGCCGCAGTGGCGGCGACCATGGCCATGCCGAGCAATGTCGCGTCCTGCGCCGAGGATTGCACCACGGTGCAGCCGGTGGCGTCGGCATAGAGTTCCATCAGCAGCGGGTTCTTGGTGTGGCCGCCAGTGATGTGCAGGGTATCGATGGCATAGCCGCGGGTGTTGAGGGTTTCGAGGATATGCCGGACGCCCAAGGCGATGGCGACGCAGCTGCGCCAATAGAGCCGGCAGAGGCTATCGAAATCGCTGTCGAGCGTCAGGCCCGAGATGACGCCCAGGGCAAAGGGATCGCCCAGGGGGGAGCGATTGCCGTGGAAATCGGGCAGGACATGCAGGCGCTTGGCGAGGCCGAGGCCTTCGTTGGCCCGCAGTGTCATGATGCGGTCGGCAATGGCGCGGTGGCGTTCCGGTGTTGGCTCGCCCCCGGCGCCGTGCCAGCGGATGAGGTGATCGAGCAAAGCGCCGGTGGCCGATTGGCCGCCTTCATTGAGCCAGACGCCGGGCAGCACGGCACCATAATAGGGGCCCCAGACGCCCGAGGTGGGGCGGTCTTCGGCGGATAGGGCCATGACGCAGCTGGAGGTTCCGGCGATCAGGGCCAGGTGGCGGTCGATGGTGCCGACATCGCTGGTGAAAGCGCCGAGCAGGCCCAGCGCGCCGGCATGGGCGTCGATCAGGCCGGCGCCGACATGGCAATGGGTGGTGAGGCCCAGATCGGCCGCAGCGGCTGCGGTTAGGGTGCCCAGATCGGTGCCGATGGGGCTGGCGGCCTCGGGTAAGGCAGCGCGGTCGATCATGTCGTCGAGGCCCACCAGCTCCAGAAAGTCCTGTCGCCAGGCGGGGGCGGTATGGCCCAGATAAGTCCATTTGCAGGTGAGGGTGGATTGGCTGCGGGCGAGCGAGCCGGTGGCTTTCCATGACAGGAAATCGGCCAGGTCGAACATCATGCCGGCGCGGGCCCAGGTGGCGGGCATGTGCCGCTTGAGCCACATCAGCTTGGGTACTTCCATTTCCGGCGACATGACGCCGCCGGCAAAATTGAGCACGAGATGGCCCGTGGCCGTGCATTCCTCGGCTTCCGCCAGCGCCCGGTGATCGAGCCAGACAATAGTGTCCCAACGCGCTTCGCCATTGGTGGAGACGGTGAGCGGGGCGCCTTCGGCCGTGCGGACAACGAGGGAGCAGGTGGCGTCGAAGGCGAGGCCCACCACAGTGTCGGGGCTGGCTCCAGCGGTGGCCATGGCGCTGCGTACCGCCGTGCAGACGGCGCGCCAGATGTCCTCGCTGTCATGCTCGGCATGGTTGGCATCGGTGCGGTTCATGGCGATGGGATGCTCGGCGCGGCCCAGCAACAGGCCCTCGGGCGTCAGCACGCCCGCCCGGGCGCTCCCCGTGCCCACATCCACTGCAACCAGGAGGCTTTGCGACAAACTAGAGCGCCTTCTTCTCGGTTCCCAGCGAGCTTACAAGATCGGGCAGGGCATGCATATCGTCGAAAATGCGGTCGGGGTGGAGGGCGGCTATCGTATCGGCCAGCCCGGCAGGGGCGATGTGGCTGCCGCCCAGATAACCGAACACCGCCATGCCGGCGGCACGAGCGGCGGTGATGCCGGCGGGGCTGTCTTCGATGACGAGGCAGTTGGCTGGTGCGACGCCCATGGCGTGGGCGGCGTGGAGGAAGAGATCGGGGGCGGGCTTGCCGTTTTTGACCATGGTGGCGGAGAAGATATTGGGCTCGAACGCGTCGAGCATGCCGGTGAGTTCAAGGCTGATGCGGATGCGTTCGGGTTGGCTGGAGGAGGCGACGCAGAAGGGGATGTTGAGCTTTTCCAATATGTTGGGCAAGCCTCGACTAGCTCGCAACTCGCGGCGATAGAGGGCGTAGAGATCGCTGCGCATAGAATTGAGCGCGGCGGGGCCCAGCGGCATGCCGTGGCTGTCGAGCAGGCTGGCGGAGATTGAGGATAGGGAACGGCCTAGGTAGTCGCGATAGGCCATGGCGGGGGTGATCGCGGCGCCCTGTGCGCCGATGGCGGCGATCAGGACCTGCATGGCGAGGGGTTCGCTGTCGACCAGGACGCCGTCGCAGTCGAAGATAATGAGGTCGATGGTCAACTAGATTTGGCCTTCGAGATAGCGTTCCAGGGTGGCCTTGGTGCCGATTTTCCACAGCGTTTCAAGGGCTTGGGTGAAGGCGGCGACGAAGCTGGGATTGTGGGCGAGCTCGCCATAGATGTCGGCCATTTCGAGCCAGGCTTGGGGATTGGCTTTGGCTTTTTTGGCTTGGGCGGTCAGGCGGTCCCAGTTGGGATCGTTGGGTTCGATGACGGCGCCGCTGTCGGTTGTGCCGTAGCAATAGCGGCACCAGAGGGCACTCACGAGTGACAATCCGTTAACAGACTGTTGACGTTGAGCGCGCTCAAGCGCGGATGGGATGATGAATTTGGGTTGCCGATTGGACCCATCGAGTGCGAGGCGCCGAATGGTGTCGCCGATCTTGGGATTGGCGAAGCGGCGTTGGCAGAGGGCGAAGTAGTCGTCGAGATCGGTGTCGGGGACGGGGGGTACGATTGGGATGATTTCGTCGCGCTCTACCTTGGCGAGGAAGGCGGCGACGAGGGGGTGCTCCATGGCTTCGTGGACAAAGTGGATATCAAGCAGGCCGGCGGGATAGGCGATGGTGGCGTGGCCGCCATTGAGGATGCGGATCTTCATGTGCTCGTAGGGAGCGACGTCGGTAACGAATTGCACGCCGACTTTTTCCAGCGCCGGGCGGCCGGCGGGGAAATTGTCTTCGAGCACCCATTGCTTGAAGCTTTCGCAGAAGACCGGCCAATTGTCCTCGATGCCGAAATTGTCGGCGAGGAGGGTTTTTTCGCGGTCGGAGGTGGCGGGGGTGATGCGGTCGACCATGCCATTGGGGAAGGCGACATTGGCTTTGACCCATTGGGCGAGGGCGGGGTCGATGAGCGCTGCGAGGCCGGCGACGGCGTTTTCGGTGACGTGGCC
Source organism: Devosia sp. ZW T5_3 (assembly GCF_044987315.1). Classification (NCBI taxonomy): domain Bacteria; kingdom Pseudomonadati; phylum Pseudomonadota; class Alphaproteobacteria; order Hyphomicrobiales; family Devosiaceae; genus Devosia; species Devosia sp. ZW T5_3. Next base: position 183,245 of record NZ_JBJDRE010000006.1, on the reverse strand, counting down.
ATTGCCGGGGATATTGTCGCAGCTCATGACCGTGAAGGGGGCGAGGCCGAGGTCGCGGCGGCGGAGGAGGCCGGCGAGGATCAGGCCGAAGGCGGTTTTGGGGGCCTCCATATTGGCGGCGTCGTAGGCGATGTCGGGGTGGGTCGGATCGAATTTCTGGCTGGCGGGGTCGATGTAATAGCCGCCTTCGGTGATGGTCAGCGACACGATGCGGATGGCTGGATCGGAGAGGCGGGCGATGACGGCGGCGCTGTCGCCGGGGCGGAGATAATCGATCATGGCGCCGGTGACGCGGGCGGAGCTGGTGTCGGCTTCCTGCTCGACGACGGTGGTCAGCCAATCCTGGGACTTGAGTTTTTGACGCATGGCCTCGTCGGCTTCGCGGACGCCGGCGCCGATGAGGGCCCAATCATGGTCGGAGCCGGTGGCGAAGAGATCGTCGAGATAGACGGCCTGGTGGGCGCGATGGAAATTGCCGACGCCGAAATGCACGATGCCGGCGGTGAGGGCGTCGCGGTTATAGGCGGGGACTGAGGCCGTGGTGATGGCGGCGAGGGTGGTAGCGGAGAGTTTGGTGGTCATGGCTTAAGCCCCGAAGTCATTCCCGCGAAAGCGGGAACCTCCGTTGAAAGGAAACAGGGGTTCCCGCTTTCGCGGGAATGACCCGGTGGATTGGAAGCTATCCGGTTTGCGGCGCGATGGATCACCGGGACAAGCCCGGTGATGACGATGGGGCGGATGGTTGCCGGGCACATTGAGACTGCCTAGATCGCGTTGCCAGCCGCATCGAACCGGTAGATGCGGGTTTGGTCTGGCGTCAGGTAGACGTCGTCGCCGTGGTTGAAGGTCTGGTCGCCGTCGGTGCGGATGGTCATGAGGCCGAGGCCTTCGACGTGGACATGGAGGAACGTGTCTGACCCCAGCTGTTCGGCGACGCCGACCTTGCCCTTCCAGGTGCCGGCCACGTTTTCGCGGCTGAGCTTGAAGTGCTCGGGGCGGACGCCGATGGAATGGGCGTTGTGCTTGGCGGCTTCGGGGCCATCGACGAAGTTCATTTTCGGCGAGCCGATAAAGCCGGCGACGAAGCGGTTGGCGGGCTTTTTGTAGAGGTCGAGCGGGGAGCCGAATTGCTCGACATTGCCGGCGTTGAGCACGACGATGCGGTCGGCCATGGTCATGGCTTCCACTTGATCATGGGTCACGTAGATCATGGTGGTCTTGAGCTGCTGGTGCAGTTCGGTGATTTCCAGCCGCATGTTGACGCGCAGGGCGGCGTCGAGATTGGACAGGGGCTCGTCGAACAGGAACGCCTTGGGTTCGCGCACGATGGCGCGTCCGATGGCGACGCGTTGGCGCTGGCCGCCGGATAGGGCGCGGGGGCGGCGGTCGAGATAGGAGCTGAGGTTCAGCGTCCGCGCGGCGTATTCGACCTTCTGGTCGATGACTTCCTTTGATGCCTTGGCCATTTTGAGCGGGAAGGCGATGTTGTCGCGCACGGTCATATGCGGATAGAGCGCATAAGACTGGAACACCATGGCGAGGCCCCGGCGCGCGGGGGGTGCCTTGGTCATGTCCTGCCCGTCGAGCAGGATGGTGCCGGATGTGGTGTCCTCGAGCCCGGCGATGAGGCGGAGCAAGGTGGACTTGCCGCAACCGGATGGGCCGACGAAGACGACGAATTCCCCATCATTGATGTCGAGGGAAATGTCCGGAATGACCTGGACGTCGCCGAAGGACTTGTTGACGTGGGAGAGGGAGATGGAACCCATTTTCAATAGTCCTTATTTCACTGCGCCGAAGGTGAGGCCGCGGACGAGTTGTTTCTGGCTGAACCAGCCCATGAGCAGGATGGGGGCGATGGCGAGGAGTGAGGCGGCGGAGAGTTTGGCGAGGAAGAGGCCTTGCGGGCTGGAGAAGGAGGAGATGAAGGCGGTGAGCGTGCCGGCGCGGCCTGACGTGAGGGTGATGGTCCAGAAGGCTTCGTTCCAGGCGAGGATGACGTTGAGGAGGAGCGTCGAGGCAATGCCGGGCACGGCCATGGGGACGAGGACGTGGACGATTTCGTTCCAGAGTTCGGCGCCATCCATGCGGGCGGCTTCCAGGATATCGACCGGGATTTCCTTGAAGTAGGTGTAGAGCATCCAGATGATTATCGGCAGGTTGATCAGCGTCATGATCAGCGTCAGGCCATGCACGGTATCGAGCAGGCGCAGATCGCGGAAGATCAGGTAGATCGGGATCAGGACGCCCACGGCGGGCATCATCTTGGTGGAGAGCATCCACATCAAGACGTCCTTGGTGCGCTTGGTGGGCGCAAAGGCCATGGCCCAGGCGGCGGGGATGCCGATGATCAGACCCAAGAGGATGGAGCCCACCGAGACCAGGATCGAATTGATGGCGTGCTTGACGTAATCGGAGCGATCCTGCACCGCCGAGAAGTTTTCCAGCGTGAAGGTTTCCGGGAAGAAAGTGGGCCGGGCCGCGATGGCTTCGGCCTCGGTTTTGAAGGCGGTGAGGATCGTCCACAGGATGGGCGAGAACAGCAGAAGGGCGACAATCCAGGCGAGGGCAGTGAAGCCGATGCGGGTCTGGGTGGAGACGTTGCGGGCCATGATTTAGCTCCTCCCAAGGGGGATGGACGTCGATATCAAAACAAACCACCGGGTCATTCCGGCGCAGGCCGGAATCCATGGTGAAGGCCATCCCGGCGCTGGATGTCGGCGGATCGCCACGGACCTGGATCCCGGCCTGCGCCGGGATGACATTGTGGATGTGGCGATTGAGGTGCCACGACCTCGTGGTTCGACAGGCTCACCATGAGGTCTACTGAAAGTGAGGGTCATGGCGCTACGCATCCAAGTTCTTCCCTACTGCCCGCATCAGGAAGAAGGCGACGATGTTGGCGATGATGACGGCGACCACGCCTCCGGCTGAACCGGCGCCGATGTCGTTGCTGAGGATGCCGGTGCGGAAGACCAGGAAGGTGATGTTGGTGGAGGCATAGCCGGGGCCGCCGCCGGTGGTGACGCGGATTTCGGCGAAGATGCCCAGCAGGAAAATGGTCTGGATCAGGATGACGATGGTGATCGCCCGGGCCATGTGCGGCAGGATGATATAGTAGAAGCGGTTGAGCGCATTGGCGCCGTCCATTTCGGCGGCTTCGCGCTGTTCCTCGGAGAGGGATTGGAGCGCGGTGAGCAGGATCAGCGTGGCAAAGGGCAGCCATTGCCAGGCGACGATGACGATCACCGAAAACAGCGGATATTGATTGAACCAATCCACCGGCTGCAGGCCGAAGGCCTTCCACAGATGGCCGAGCATGCCATAGCCGGGATGCATGAAGCCGTTCTTCCAGATCAGCGCGGCGACGGGCGGCATGACGAAGAAGGGCGAGATGACCAGGATGCGCAGAATGCCCTGGCCCCAGATCGGTTGATCGAGCAGGAGCGCCAGCAAGGTGCCGCCGATGACGGTAATGGCCAGCACACCGCCGACCAGGATCAGGGTATTGACTAGCGACTGGGTGAAGCTGGGATCGCCGATGACATAGATATAGTTCGCCCAGCCGGCAAAGCCGGTCATCATCGGGTTGATCAGGCTATAGTTCTGGAAGGAGAACCACAGGGTCATCACCAGCGGAACGATCATCCAGATCAGCAGCACGATGACAGCGGGCGCCATCATGATGCGGGAGAGCGTACGGGTTTGGGCGGTGGCCATGGTGTCCTCGGAAACGAGTTGGCGCGGCTGCTTCAGTAGACCTCATCCTGAGCTTGTCGAAGGGCGAGGTCGTGGCACGTTTCGTGGGCCCGACCTCGTGGTTCGACAGGCTCACCATGAGGTCTCATGGGTTTTTGAACCGCCCGGCCGACAGGGGGGACCTTTGACCGGGCGGTTTAGTTTTGGAGAGCCTACTTGATATAGCCGGCGCGGGTCATGTCGCGGGTGGCGGCGTCCTGGGCTTGGGCCAGGGCGTCGTCGGCGGACATCTGGCCGGCGAGGGCGGCTGAGAAGAGCTGGCCGACATTGGTGGCGATCCCGGCAAACTCGGGGATCGCTACGAATTGCACGCCGGTATAGGGCACGGGCTTGACGGTGGGTTCGCTCGGATTGGCCGAATTGATGGAATCCAGCGTCATCTTGGCGAAGGGTGCCGCGGCCTGATAATCGGCATTGGCATAGAGCGAGGCGCGGGTGCCGGGAGGCACGTTGGCCCAGCCGTCCTGTGCGGCGACGGTATCGAGATAGGCCTTGTTGGTGGCCCAATCGATGAATTTTTCGGCGGCTTCGGCATTCTGGCTGCTCTTGGGGATGGCCAGCGACCAGGCCCAGAGCCAGTTGCCGCGCTTGCCCAGGCCGTTATCGGGCGCCAGGGCAAAGCCGACCTGGTCGGCGACGGTGGAGTCAGTGGGGTTGATCACGAAGGAGGCGGCGACCGTGGCGTCGATCCACATGCCGCATTTGCCCTGCTGGAACAGGGTGAGATTTTCGTTGAAGCCGTTGGAGGAGGCGCCGGAGGGGCCGGCATCGGCCATCAGGCCCAGATAGGTGTCGAGGGTGGACTTCCATTCGGGCTGATCGAACTGGGGCTTCCAGTTTTCATCGAACCAGCGGGCGCCGAAGGAATTGGACATGGCGGTGAGGAAGGCCATGTTTTCGCCCCAGCCGGCCTTGCCGCGCAGGCAGATGCCGTTGATGTCATTGGCGCGATCGGTCATGGCGCGGGCGGCCTGGCCGATGAATTCCCAGGTGGGGGCGTCGGGCATGGTCAGGCCCGCTTTTTCCATCAGGTCCTTGCGATACATGACCATGGAGCTTTCGCCATAGAAGGGCGCCGCATAGAGCTTGCCTTCATAGGACAGGCCATCGCGGATGGGGGGCAGCAGATCATCGACGTCATAGGCGGCGTCGGCGCTCAGGCCATCGAGCGGCACGAGCCAGCCCTGCTTGGCCCAGATCGGGGCCTCATAGGTGCCGATGGTCATCACGTCATATTGGCCGCCATTGGTGGCGATGTCGGTGGTGACGTTCTGGCGCAGGGTATTTTCTTCCAGCACGACCCAATTGAGTTCGATGCCAGTATCGGCGGTGAAAGCGGACGACAGGCCCTGCATGCGCACCATGTCGCCATTGTTCACAGTGGCAATGGTGAGGGTCTGCGCGGATGCGGATGTGGCCAGCGCGAGCGTCAAAGCGCCCACGAAAAGGGGTGTAAGTTTCATCAAATTCCTCCCGTACCGGAACGGGCATTTGTTCCAGTTATGAGCAAATACTCGCACATCATGCAGCAGAGTCAAGCGTGTCATGCGCTGGACGCGTGACGTACGTACGGCAGGAAATGGCCTGTTTGGCCGGATTAATGTTTTGGATCAGGGGATTGGCGCTAGGCCAGCAGGCCTTCGGCGGTGGCTTCGTCGGTGATGATGCCGTTCACCAATCGCCGGTTGAGCGTGGCGCGGATGCCGGGCAATTTCTTGCGGCCCATGGCAATTGCTATGACCAGAGAATTTTCGCGGGAGGGAATCGAGGCGGAGGCGACGCGCTCATTGGTGAGGCCCTCGATCAGTTTGCCATCGGCGTCAAAGCTCCAGCCGCAGATTTCCCCGACGGCGCCGGCCTTTTGCAGGGCCTTGAGTTCGTCGTCGGAGATGAAGCCATCGAGATAGAGCGGGGCGTCGGGGCCGATTTCGCCGACGCCGACAAAGGTCACGTCGGCCTGGGCGGCCAGGGCCAGGGTTTCGCGGATCATGGGCTGGGAATGCAACATTTCGCGTTCGCGGGCCGAGGAGGCAATGACGGGCAGGGGCATGGGAAAGCTGCGGGCCTTGACCGTGTCGGCAACGTTGAAAATGACGTTGTAGAAAGCGGCCGAGCCGTCGGGAGCAATACTGCCGGTCAGCGCCACCACCTTGTGGTGCGGGCATTCCATGGGCATGAGCTGCTCGATGGCGGCCTTGAGCGTGCGGCCGGTGCCGATAGCCATGATGATGGGGTCGGGGCGCTTGAGCCAGCGTTCGATTTCGGCGGCGGCGGCTTCGGCAAGGCCGATCGTGGTGGAGGTGCTGGCGGGGTCGGAGGGGACGACTTCCACCAGATCGAGCGCGAAGCGGGATTTGAGGCGCGCGGCGAGGTCCATGCAGCGGCCGATCGGGTGATCGAGCCGGACCTTGATCAGGCCTTCGCTGACCGAGAGGGAGACGAGGCGCTGGGCGGATTGGCGGGAAATGCCGAGTTTGCTGGCGATTTCTTCCTGGGTATTGCCCGCGACATAATAGAGCCAGCCGGCCCGCGCGGCGTCGTCGAGCCGCGTGCTGGGGCTATCGGGTTTGTTGGCCATGCCGATTCCTCGAAATCATGGGGCGGAGTATTCGGCCACAGCTACGTCTTGGGCAAGCCCTGCCGTAATTGGCTGAGGGCGGTGCGGATGTCGCGTTCGGTGTCCTTGAGGTGGAGGCGCATGGCTTCGGCGGCGGCGCGGCTATTGCCTTGTCTGATATTGTCGAGAATGCGCTGGTGGGCTTCGACGGTGTGGGCCAGGGTATGGCCGCGCTGTTCGTGGCCGCGGCGGCTGATGAAAAAGCCTTCGCGCAGTGGCTGGGCCATGGCTTCAAAGAGATAGCCGAGCACGCGATTGCCGCTGGCGAGGGCCACCGCTTCGTGGAAGCCGACATCGAAAGTGTGGAAGGCCAATTCCTGCTCGGGGGTATCGAGGCCGGTGGCGAGGGTTTCGCGCATGCCTTCGAGGGCGCTTTCTATAGCGGTCTGGCCGGCGCGGGTGGAGCGCTTGGCGGCCAGGGTCGCCGATTGGACTTCCAGGGAAAGCCGCACTTCGATCAGGTCGTAGAGCCCTTTGGGATCATAGCGGATGATCGAGGTGAGGAAATCGGCAAAGGCGGCGCCATCGGGTTCGCGCACCACGGCACGGCGGCCACGGGCGAGCTCGAGCAGGCCGCGGCCCTCGAGCAGCTTCACCGCCTCGCGAATCGTCAGGCGGCTGACCTCGTAGCGGCTGGCCAATTCGGCTTCGCTGGGCAGGCTGGTGCCCGGCACCAATTCACCCAGAATCATCTGAGCCAGGTCGTCCGCAACCACGCTTGCCGCCGATTGATCGGGGCGAGCATCCCCCTCGTGATTGACCACTTTTCCTCCTGATATCTGATACCTTTGCATTCGCCGGGGCCGTTTGGACGGCGCCTCATGCGGATGTCCTCCGAAGGCAGACAGACGATATAGGGCGCAGCGATGCACCGCAACTGCGACTATTGTCGGGCAAGACACGGGCTTGTTAGCCACTTCCGACGGAAGCCGCTTTACAAAAGGTATCTGACTATTCTAGCTTCCGGGCGTGGGCTTGGGAGGGCCCAAACGGCAATCGCCGTTCCTTGTGGAGGATTTTCATGCAGCAACGAATGACGGCGTGCCTGCGGGTATTCGCCCGCTGTTACCCGTCGCGGGATCGGTCTCGATTTCCTGCGGTTGCGCCCTGCATGTCGAGCCGGCTCTCCCCTGACGACCATTCCAAAGCTTTATGAACTCGAAATACAAAAAGGGAGTCGAGACGTGAAGGTTTTCAAAACGCTTGCCACCGTGCTGGCTGTCGGCGCAATGGCGCTGACTGCTTCGACGGCGGTCTTCGCCCAGGACAAGGGCCAGATCGGCATTGCCATGCCGACCCAGTCGTCGCTGCGCTGGATCTCGGACGGCAACGAACTCAAGGCCGCGCTGGAAGGCAAGGGCTACACCGTCGACCTGCAATATGCGGAAGACGATATCCCCAACCAGCTCGCCCAGATCGAAAACATGGTCACCAAGGGCGTCAAGGCCCTGGTGGTTGCCTCGATCGATGGCACTACGCTGAGCGCCGTGCTGCAGCAGGCCGCTGACGCCGGCATCAAGGTCATCGCTTATGACCGCCTGATCCGCGACACCGCCAATGTCGACTATTACACCACGTTCGACAATTTCCAGGTCGGCGTGCTGCAGGCCAACTCGATCCTCAAGGGTCTGGGTTATCCGGAAAAGCAGGGCCCGTTCAATATCGAGCTGTTCGGCGGTTCGCCCGACGACAACAACGCCTTCTTCTTCTATGACGGCGCGATGAGCGTGTTCCAGCCGCTGATCGATTCCGGCGTGCTGGTGGTCAAGTCCGGCCAGCAGGGCATGGACACTGTGGGTACCCTGCGTTGGGACGGTGCTGTCGCCCAGGCCCGCATGGACAATATCCTGTCCGCCAACTACTCGGACGGCTCGCGCGTTGACGCGGTCCTGTCCCCCTATGACGGTCTGAGCCGCGGTATCATCTCGTCGCTGCGCGGCATTGGCTACGGCTCTGCCGACCAGCCTTGGCCTGTCATTTCGGGCCAGGATGCCGAAGCTCCGTCCGTCAAGGCAATCATTGCCGGCGAGCAGTACTCGACCGTCTACAAGGACACGCGCGAACTGGCCCGTGTCACTGGCGATCTGGTCGACACCGTGCTGAGCGGTGGCACGCCTGAGGGCCTGGACACCACGACCTACAACAATGGCGTCAAGGTCGTTCCTTCGATCCTGCTGACTCCCTATGAGGTCGACAAGTCGAACTACCAGGAACTGGTGATCGACTCGGGTTACCTGAAGCCGGAAGACGTGCAGTAAGCAGCTAGCTGCCTGAACAAAGGGCCCCGCGGCAACGCGGGGCCTCGTTTTATCTAACAAATTGAGGCACATCGAAATAATGAGCAAATCGATGCACGTACCTCAAAATTCTTGCGAAGGTTCATTGCGTGCCATATTCTCGAGTTGTTGGCTTGGGAGGGGCAAGGCGCAAAGCCGCCAACTGGATAGGTCAAGCAGACCCGGATCTGGTGTCGTGTAATCGGTTCGATCATTGCGCTGTCACAATGCAATGACGAGCCTATTTTTGCGCGTTCCTGAACAAGACTGCACAACATCGTTAGGGAGAAAAGAATGAACATTTTGAAATCGTTCGCCGCCGTCGCTTTGACGGGCGCGTTTGTGCTGGGCTCGGCGGGCCTGGTTGCCGCCCAGGACAAGGGCACGATCGGCATTTCCATGCCGGAGCAGACCACGCTGCGCTGGAATTCGGATGGTGCCGAGCTCAAGTCGGCACTGGAAGCCAAGGGCTATACCGTCGACCTGCAATATGCCGGCGACGATATCCCGAACCAGCTCGCCCAGATCGAAAACATGGTCACCAAGGGCTCCAAGGCGCTGGTGATTGCGGCGCTGGACGGCACCACGCTGAGCGCCGTGCTCGAGCAGGCTGCGGCCGCCGGCGTCAAGGTCATCGCTTATGACCGGCTGATCCGCGACACCGCCAATGTCGATTATTACACCACGTTCGACAACTTCAAGGTTGGCGTGCTGCAGGCCAATTCGATCCTCAAGGGCCTGGGTTATCCGGAGAAGCAGGGCCCGTTCAATATCGAGCTGTTCGGCGGTTCGCCCGACGACAACAACGCCTTCTTCTTCTACGACGGCGCCATGAGCGTGCTGCAGCCGCTGATCGATTCCGGCGTGCTAGTGGTCAAGTCCGGCCAGCAGGGCATGGACAAGGTGGGCACGCTGCGTTGGGACGGGGCGACTGCCCAGGCCCGCATGGATAACCTGCTCTCGGCCTATTATTCGGACGGCAGCCATGTCGATGCCGTGCTATCGCCTAATGACGGCGTGGCACGTGGCATCATCTCCTCGCTCAAGGGCATTGGTTACGGCTCGGCCGATCTGGCCTATCCGATCATCTCGGGCCAGGACGCTGAAATCCCCTCGATCAAGGCGATCATTGCCGGCGAGCAGTATTCCACCGTTTATAAGGATACGCGCGAACTGGCCCGGGTCACCGGCGATCTGGTCGATACCGTGCTGAGCGGGGCTACGCCCGAAGGGCTCGACACGACCACGTATAACAATGGTGTCAAGGTCGTACCCTCGATCCTTCTCACGCCCTATGAAGTGGACGCGGTCAACTACAAGGAACTCGTGGTTGACTCGGGCTACATCAAGGAAGAAGACCTGAAATAAAGACGATTGACCAAACCGGGGGCCCGCAGATAAAGCGGGCCTCTTTCGAGCGACCCTACCGCCGGTGAGTGCAGTATGACCGATACTATTCTAGAGATGCGCGGCATCACCAAGACGTTCCCGGGCGTCAAGGCGCTGCAGGACGTCAATCTCGATGTCCGCGAAGCCGAGATCCACGCCATCGTGGGCGAGAACGGCGCGGGCAAGTCGACCCTGATGAAGGTGCTCAGCGGGGTCTATCCGGCCGGCAGCTATGACGGGCAGATCATCTACAAGGGCCAGGAACAGAACTTCAAATCCATCCGCGACAGCGAGCATGTCGGTATCGTCATTATCCACCAGGAGCTGGCGCTGGTGCCGCTGCTGTCGATTGCGGAAAACATTTTCCTCGGCAATGAACAGGCCAAGGGTGGCGTGATCGACTGGGACGAGACCCGCGATGGCGCGCGCAAGCTGCTGTCCATGGTCGGGCTCAAGGAAGATCCCGATACGCTGGTGACCAATATCGGCGTGGGCAAGCAGCAATTGGTGGAGATCGCCAAGGCTTTGTCCAAAGAGGTCAAGCTGCTGATCCTGGACGAACCGACCGCCAGCCTGTCGGAAAAGGACAGTGCGGCTTTGCTCGACCTGCTGGTCGAGTTCCGGCGCCAGGGCATTACCTCGATCCTGATCTCGCACAAGCTCAACGAAATCAGCAAGGTCGCCGACCGGATCACCGTAATCCGCGACGGCCGCACCATCGAGACTATGAACAAGGAGCAGATCTCGGAAGACCGGATCATCACCTCGATGGTGGGCCGCTCGCTTGATGATCGCTATCCCAGCCGCACGCCGCAGATTGGCGAAGTGGTGTTCGAGGTCAAGAACTGGAGCGTCTATCACCCCCAGCATCGCGACCGGCAGGTGATCAAGAATATCGACCTGAACGTGCGCAAGGGCGAAGTGGTGGGTATTGCCGGGCTGATGGGCTCGGGCCGCACCGAATTCGCCATGAGCCTGTTCGGTAAATCCTATGGCCAGAAGATCTCCGGCGAAGTCTTCCTGCATGGCAAGAAGATCGACACGTCCAGCGTCGGCAAGGCGGTCGCCCATGGCATCGCCTACGCGACCGAGGACCGCAAGACCTATGGCCTCAACCTGATCGACCACATCAAGAACAATACGACCCTGGCCAATCTCGGGGGCGTGTCGCGCTTTGGGGTGATCGACGACCTAGCCGAACTCGACGCGGCCAATGATTATCGCAAGAAAACCAATATCCGCTCCTCGAGCGTCTATCAGGTGACGGGTAACCTGTCGGGTGGCAATCAACAGAAGGTGGTGCTCAGCAAGTGGCTGTTCGCCAATCCCGAAGTGCTGATCCTGGACGAGCCGACGCGCGGCATCGATGTCGGCGCGAAGTACGAAATCTACACCATCATCAACCAGCTGGCGGCGCAGGGTAAGGCAATCCTGGTCATCTCCTCGGAAATGCCCGAACTGCTCGGCATCACCGACCGGCTTTACGTAATGAACGAAGGCCGCATGGTGGGCGAGATGCCCACTGCCGAAGCGAGCCAGGAAAAGATCATGCGCGCGATCGTTCGCGCGGAAGGGAAGGCATCATGACCACAGAAACTGCCCCGTCGGGCGTCACCGCAACCGGCGAAAAGGTCACGGTTCAGGAGCTCAGCGTCTGGGGCGCCCTGCAGGCCAATATGCGCGATTACGGCCTTATGCTGGCGCTGATCCTGATCATGCTGTTCTTCCAGTATTTCACTGGCGGCGTGCTGTTCAAGCCGGTCAACCTCACCAATATCATCCTGCAGAACAGCTATATCATCGTGATGGCGCTGGGCATGTTGCTGGTCATCGTGGCCGGCCATATCGATCTGTCGGTGGGCTCGGTTTCGGGCTTTGTCGGCGCGCTAGCCGCCATGCTGATGGTGGGCTGGCGCTTCCCGCCCGAACTGGCATTTCTCGCCAATCCCTTCGTTGCCGGCGCGATTTGTATCGTCGTGGGCGCCGTGATCGGGGCGGCGCAGGGCTATTTGATCGCCTATCACAAAATCCCCAGCTTCATCGTGACGCTGGCCGGCATGCTGATCTTCAAAGGCCTGTCGCTGGCCATTCTGGCCGGCAAGTCGGTTGGTCCTTTCCCGGCCGAATTCCAGCTGCTGTCGGCCGGGTTCATCCCCGACCTGATCGGGCCCACCACGCTGGTTGCCGCCAGCGAGGGCGTGCAGCCGGTCGTGCTGCATACCACGAGCCTGGTCATCGCCATTGTCGGCGTGGTCGCCATGGTGGCGTTCGCCATTCACGGCCGCTCCCGCCGCAAGGCCCGCGGCTATGAAAGCGAGCCGTTCGGACTGTTCGTCGCCAAGAACCTGGTCGTGGCCGCCATCGTGCTGTTCTTCGGCTATATGCTGGCTTCCTATCGTGGCCTGCCGAACGTGCTGGTGGTGATGGCGCTGCTGATTGCGCTGTTCGTGTTCATCACCAAGCGCATGACCTTTGGCCGCCGCATCTATGCGCTGGGCGGCAATCTCAAGGCGGCGGCCCTGTCGGGCATCAAGACCGAACGGCTGACCTTCTATGTGTTCGCCATCATGGGTGCGCTAGCCGCTTTGGCCGGCATGATCTATGCGGCGCGCCTCAACTCCGCCACGCCCAAAGCCGGGCAGGGGCTGGAGCTTGACGTGATCGCCTCGGTCTTCATCGGCGGCGCTTCGGCGCTGGGCGGTGTGGGTGCCGTGGCCGGCGCGGTGATCGGTGCTTTCATCATGGGCGTGATGAACAACGGCATGTCGATCATGGGCGTCAACATCGATTGGCAGCAGATGATCAAGGGCATCGTGCTGCTCGCGGCGGTGTTCTTCGATCTCTACAACAAGAACAAGGCCTGATTTTTCAGGCTGAATGACGAGGCCGTCGGGGTGACCCGGCGGCCTTTTCGTTGCCGGCGTTGATCTGGCGGGACGCAGCGGCGATCATAGCGCGCGGTCCCGACTCAAGGCGGGCCGGCGCAACACTGATCGGCTCACCATGCTTACTTATCTCTCCGAGTTCATCGCCCCGTTCTGGGGCCCGGCGCGATTGCTGGCCTCCTATCCGGTGCTGGCGGCATTGGGCGCGCTGCTATCGGCGACGCTGTCGCTGCTGATGCTGCCGCGGGTCTGGCATGTGCTGACCAAGGACAAGGGACGCGCGCATGCGGTGAATGCTGAGGAGAGCGTCGGCAAGCCGGTGGGGGTGGGCATTTTTATCGTGCTGATCACGGTGGGGGTGCTGCTGATCTGCCTGCCGTTTGATCCCAAACTGTATTTTTGCCTGGGGGCGCTGCTGATCGCTTCCGGGGTTGGGTATCTCGACGACAGCAAGCCGGGTGGGCTGAGCGAATTGACGCTGGGGCTGACGGATCTGGCGATCGCGCTGTTTGTTTGCGTGGTGCTGATGAACGGCGCCAATACGGAGATCTGGCTGCCGTTTACCTCGGCGCATTTCACGCTGCCCTGGTGGGGCGGGGTGCTGCTCTATACCCCGGTGGTGTGGCTGTGCATCAATGCGGTGAACTGCAATGACGGGGTGGATGGGGTGTCCGGCACGCTGTCGTCATTCACCATCTGCGTGCTGGGTTTTCTGCTCTATTTTGTGGTTGGCGATGTCAACAATGCGAAATACCTGCTGATCCCGTACAATCCCGATGCGGTCAGTTGGGCGCTGGCGGCGGCGGTGTTTTGCGGGGCCATTCTGGGTTATCTCTGGCACAATGCGCCGCCCAGCGCGGCTTTGATGGGCGATGCGGGGTCGCGGCCGATCGGGCTCTTTGTCGGCATGTGCGTCGTGGTTACCGGCAATCCGGCAACGGTGTTTTTCGTTGGTGCGTTGCTGTTGTTCAATGGCGCCACGGGGCTGGCCAAGGTTGCGCTGATGCGGCTGTTCGGCTGGCGGATATTGGGGTCGATCCGGTTTCCGTTCCATGACCATGTGCGCAAGAACCTGCACTGGTCCAATGCGCAGGTGTTGCTGCGGTTTTTGCTCATTCATGTCGCCAGCATCTGGCTGCTGGTGATCCTGCTGATCAAGGTGCGGTAGGCGTTATTCCGCCGGCTCCCCTATCCCATTGGCCGCGTCCAACTCCCGTTCAAGGCGGGCTTCTTCCTCGACTTTGGGTTTGCTGAAGCGGGCCATCAGGAGGTAGGCGACGGGGGTGAGGTAGAGGGTGGAGACGGCGGCAAAGCTCAGGCCGCCGACCATGACCCAGCCCAGGGCCGCGCGGGCTTCGGCGCCGGCGCCGCTGGCGAGGACCAGGGGCAGGCCGCCCAGGATGGTGGCGATCATGGTCATCATGACGGGGCGCAGGCGGATGTTGGAGGCTTCCTCGATCGCCTCGCGCACCGATATGCCGCGGTCGCGTAGCTGGTTGGCGAATTCGACGATCAGGATGCCGTTCTTGGCCATGATGCCGACCACGAGCACCAGCCCGATCTGGCTGAAGATGTTGAGACTCCCGCCTGTCACCAATAGCGCATAGAGCGCTGCCGCCACGCCGAAGGGCACGGTGGTCATGACGATGACGGCGCTCCAGACGCTCTCGAACTGGGCGGCGAGGACGAGCAGGATGATGACCAGCGCAAAGCCGAAGGTGACGAACAGGCCATTGGTGGATTCGCCCAGCGTCTTGGCTTCAGCCAGCGGCAGGATGGTAGTGCCTTCGGGCAGGATGGGGCGAGCCATTTCGAGCATCTGATTATAGGCATCGCCCAATGCCATGCCGTCTTCGAGGCTTGCCGTCACATTGACGGCGCGGCGCTGGGCCTCGCGCCGCAGGGTGGGGGGCACGGCGGATTCGGTGATGGTGGCGATGGTGGACATGGGCACATAGCGCCCGTCGCCGGTGCGCACGAACAGGCTTTCGAGATCGCGGGGGTCGTTGATGGGGTTGCTGGTCGAGACCATGCGCACGGTGTAGCTGGTGTCATCGATGAAGACATTGCCGATATCACTGCCATCGATCATGGCCTGCATGGTGGAGGCCAAGCCATTGATATCGATGCCCAGCGCGTCGGCGCGTTCGCGATTGACCACCAGGGTCAGCTGCGGCTGGGTAGTGTCGAAATTGACGGTGACCCGGCCGAAGCGGCCGTCTTCTTCCAGCAGGTCGGCGATGGATTCGGCGGTGTCGGCGAGCACCGTATAGTTGGAGCCAACCACGGCAAATTGCAGGCCGGAGCCGCCGCCCCGGATGCCCAGGCTATTGCCCTGACCGACAGAGGCGCGCACGCCGGGCACCTGGGCCATCAGCGCGGTGATGTCGGTGGCGATCTGCTGCTGGCTGCGGGCGCGTTCGGACCAGGGGGCGAGCGTCAGGGTCAGCGAGCCGCCACTGCCCCAGCCGGAGAGCACGAAAATGGAGCGCACTTCGCCGCTGGCGACGAAGGGCTGCAGCATGGTTTCGACCGTGGTGAGCTGGGTGCGGATATAGTCGAGGCTAGCGGTGGTGGGGGCCTGAATGCGCAGCTGGATTTGCGAGCGATCCTCGGGCGGGGTGATTTCCTGGCGCAGATTGCCATAGACGAAATAGGACGAGGCCGCGAAGAGCAGGGCGATCAGCACCACGACAAAGGGGTTGGCCAGCGCGACGCGGAGCGAGCCGCGATAGAAGCGGGCGCAGGCGCGGCCAAAGGCGCCCAGAATGCCGCCATGGCTTTTGTGCTCGCCCTGTTTGAGGAAGCGCGAGGCGATCATCGGGCCCATGGAGAGGGCAACGATAGAGGAAAGCAGCACGGCGATGGCGAGGGTGAAGCCGAATTCGCGGAATAGCCGTCCAGTTTGTCCAGAGAGGAAGGACAGCGGAATGAAGACGGCGGCGAGGGTGAGCGTCGTGGCGATGACAGCGAAGAACACTTCCTGGGTGCCCAGCACGGCGGCAGCGCGCGGGCCGGCGCCCATGCCTTTGCGGCGCACGATATTTTCGAGCACGACAATGGCGTCATCGACCACCAGCCCCGTCGCCAGCACCAAAGCGAGCAGGGTGATGATGTTGAGCGAAAAGCCCATGACGTAGATGCCGGCTACGGCGCCGAGCAGGGCGATGGGCATGGAAATGGCGGGAACGATGGTGGCGCGCCAATCGAGCAGGAAGAGGAAGATGATGGCGACGACGACGACCAGCGCCACGACCAGCGCGATTTCGACCTCGTGCAGTGCGCCTTCGATGAACACGGCATCGTCGCTCGAAATGGTCACCTGGACACCGGCGGGCAGCGTCTGGTTCAGTACTTCGACGGCATTGTGAATGCCCTTGGAAATCTCGATCGTGTTGGACTGCGCCTGCCGCACGATGCCCAGCCCAATGCCCGGCTTGCCATTGGAGCGGAGCGAAGAGGTGCTGGCGGAGGCGTCGAACACGACGCTGGCCACATCGCCCAGCAGGGTGCGGCCCTTGACGACGATGTTCTCGAAATCCTGCGGGGTGGTGACTTCGGAAATGGCGCGAACGGTGATGTTCTGGTTGGGGCCGTTGATCGAGCCGGTGGGAGTGTCGAGCGCGATAGTGGCGAGGGCGGTGCGCACATCGGCGACGGTCAGGCCGTGGCTGGCCAGCTTGATGGGATCGACATCGACATCGAAGGCGGTGTCGCGCGTGCCATAGACCTGTACTTCGGCGACGCCGGCGACGGCGCCGAGCCGCTCGGAGATCGTGTCTTCCACCAATTTGCTGAGATCGCCCATGCTCATGGCGTCGGAGGTGACGGCCAGTTGCATCACCGGCTGGGCATCGGAATCAGCCTTGAAGATCACCGGGTCATCGACATTGTCGGGCAGGGAGCGGCCGATGCGGCTGAGCGCGTCGCGCACGTCGGAGGTCGCGACATCGAGGTTAGTGCTGTCGGAAAATTCGAGGGTGACGCGGCTTTGGCCCGTCGAGGAGCTGGAGGAAATGCCGGTGACGCCCTGCACGCGGGCCACGGCGCCTTCCACGACGGCGGTGATTTCGCGGTCCACGGTTTCGGCGGCCGCGCCGGTGAAGGTGGTGGAAATGGAGAGGACGGGCTGCTCGACGCTGGGCAATTCGCGCACTTCGGCGCCGAGCAGGGCGGCAAGGCCGGCCACCACGATCATGGCGTTAACGACGACTGCCAAGACCGGCCGCCGCACGAACAGTGCGGCCAGGGTTCCGCCGCGTTCGTTTTTTTCGGCAATCGACATGCGGTCCTCCTCGCGATCAGTTTGGGGTGGCGGCGACGGCCTCTTGCGGCGGCAAGGTGCCATCGGGGCCGCTGAGCAGGGTCACGTCGGCGCCTTCGCTGAGCTGCAGAATGCCTTCGGTGATGATGGCGTCGCCGGGCGCCAGATCGGCGCGGACCAGCACGCCATCGCTGTTGCGCTGGATGATTTCGGCCATGACCTTGGTGGCCTTGCCATCCACATATTTCCAGACATAGGAGCCCTGGGCCGACCACAGAATGGCCAGCGGATTGACCGCCGGGAATTGCTCGCCGGGAAAGCGCAAAGCCACGGTGAAGGACATGCCGGCACGCAGGGCCTTGTCTTCATTGGGGATCTCGGCCTGGACCTGCAAGGTGCGGCTGGCCGGATCGATGCGATTGTCGACGGCATTGATCTCGCCATCAAAGACGCGACCGGGCAGGGCCACGGCGGTGACCGTCACCGGCATTTGCGGGGCGATGGAGACGGCATAGCGCTCGGGCACCCAGAAATCGACCAGGATTGCCGAGGTATCGTCGATGGTGGTGACGGTGGTTTGGGCGGGGACGTAATTGCCCGGCGTCACCTGAATGAGGCCCACCGTGCCGGCAATGGGGCTGGCAATGGTGCGGCGACTGAGGGCAACCTGGGCGTTGCGCAATTCGAGTTCGGCATTGGCGGCGGCGAGCTGCGCGGCGGTCACGACGGAGGGGGCGACGACATTGGAGCTGGCCAGCCCCTGCGTGCGCGCCAGCGTGGCCTGGGCATCATCGAGCGCCAGCTTGGCGCGGTCGAAGGCGATCTGTTCGGCATCGGAATCGAGCCGGGCGATGATGTCGCCGGCCGCTACGGTCTGGCCCGGGCGCACCAGCACATCGGCCAGGGTGCCGCCGACGGGGGAGGCGACGGTGACTGAATGGGTGGCCGTGCCCTCGCCGATGGCGGAAAGGGTGGAATTGATGGTGGCAAGGGTGACGCCCGTGGTCACCACATTGGTCTGGCGGGCGCCGCCCGGCCGGCCGCCGCCGGGGCGTTGGCCGGGGGAGGCGGCGCTGTCGTCGGGCGCAGTGAAGGGCAGGACGATGCCGTAATTAGCCAGGGTCTGGCTGGCGCCGGGGACGAAAAAGACCCAGGCCGCCAGGGCGGCGGCCAGAACGAAGAGTGAAGCCAGAAGCTGCCGTATCAAGCCTTGGACCCTGAAAAAGTGCTGAAAATATCGGTATCCGGCCGCCAGGGGCCGGAAATCAGCGGGACTGTAGCAGCGGCTTTCCCGCTACGACATTACAAAGCCGTAAGGATCGCGGGCTTGTTATTCGATTTCGGCGTCGGGGCGGCCGCCCCATTCGGTCCAGGAGCCATCATAGACGGCAACATTGTTGGCGCCGGTGAGTTCGAGCGCCAGGGCCAGCGTGGCCGCGGTGATGCCGGAGCCGCAGGAGGTGATGATTGGTTTGGCGGGGTCGATGCCGCGATCGGCGAAGATCTGCTGCAGCTCGGCGACGGGCCGCATCTGGCCGTTTTCGGTGAGCAGGCCCACGGGAACATTGGCGCTGCCGGGGATGTGGCCGCCGCGCAGGCCGGCGCGGGGTTCGGGCACTTCAGCATGGAAGCGCGGAGCGGGGCGGGCGTCGGCGATCTGGGCGGCGTGGTCGTGGCTGCGGTCGCGCACGGTTTCAAAATCAGCGACGCGGTTGCGATCGAAATGGGCGGCGAAGATCGCCGGGTGGCGAGTCACGGTGCCGGTCTGCACGGCGCGTTTTTCGGCGCGCCATTTGGGGCCGCCGCCGGCCAGGATGTGGACTTTGGCGGCGCCCATGGTGCGGAAGGTCCACCAGACGCGGGGGGCGGAGAAGAGGCCGAGTTCGTCATAGATGACGACATTGGATTGGTCCGAAATGCCCAAGGCGCCCACCATATGGGCGAAATCGGCCGGAGAGGGCAGCATATGCGGCAGATTTGAGCTGGTGTCGGCGATGCCGTCGATGTCGAAGAAGACGGCGCCGGGGATGTGGCCGGCGAGGTATTCGGCCTGGGCGTTGCGGGATGAATTGGGCATGTGCCAGCTGGCGTCGATCACCACGAGATCGGGATCGCTCAGATGGGCGGCGAGCCATTCGGTGGTGACGAAGGGGGTATCCATGCTGGGTGTCCTATGCGGGTTGTGAGCCTAGGATGGGCCTTCCGGTGCGCAACGTCAAACGCATAGGTGGCTGATATAACAGGGTTTTTACTGTCATATTTGAAGCGCCAGCAGGTCCTTGCTGGCGAGGCTGATGGTGACCGGCTCGCCCCGGCTGGGTGGTGCGGTGCGCTGGTCGTTGAAGGTGTCGAGGCTTAGGATGTTCTTGCCGAGCGCCACGCGCAGGCGGATCACCGAGCCCAGAAAGGTCACGTCGGCAATGGTACCGGTGAGGGTAATGTCATTGCCATCGCGGGCGCCGATGGACAGCACTTCGGGCCGTAATGTTAGCAGACTGTTAGCGCCGACGCGCGCATCGGCGGGCAATTGGCTAACGCGGACGGTCTGGCCGTCAATGGCGACGGTTTTGGCGGCGACATCGACGACACTCGCCTCGATAGTGTTGAGCTGGCCGACGAAGGTGGCGACGAAACGGGTGGCTGGTTTGTTGTAAATCTCGTGCGGCGCGCCGAGCTGTTCGATATGGCCTGCGTTCATCACCACGATACGATCGGAGATGGAGAGGGCTTCTTCCTGATCGTGGGTGACGAAAACGGTGGTGATGCCGAGGTCGAGCTGGATGGCGCGGATTTCTTCGCGCAGGGAGACGCGGATTTTAGCGTCGAGGGCGGAGAGGGGCTCGTCGAGCAGCAGCATGCGGGGGCGGGGGGCGATGGCGCGGGCGAGGGCGACGCGCTGCTGCTGGCCGCCAGACATTTCGTAGGGGTAGCGCTTTTCAAAGCCGGGCAGGCCGATGAGCCTGAGCATTTCATCGACGCGGGCGCGGCGCTGCTCGGTAGGCATGCCGGCGATCTTTAGGCCGAACCCGATATTGTCGCCCACATTGAGATTGGGGAAGAGGGCGTAGGCCTGGAACACCATGCCGAGCTGGCGCTGGTTCGGCTTGAGGTGGGTAATGTCCTCGCCGTCGATGCGGATGGTGCCGGTGGTGGGATTTTCAAAGCCGGCAATCATGCGCAGGATCGTGGTCTTGCCGCAGCCGGAGGGGCCGAGCAGGGAGATGAACTCGCCCTTGCCGAAGCCGAAGCTGACGCCTTTTACGACAGTATTATTGCCGAAGGACTTGGTGAGGTTTTCGACGGACAGGAAATCTTGGCTCATATCAATCGGTCCGTGCGGAGGTGCGGGGGGCAAAGCGGCCGAGCACATTGATCATGCCCATGGCGCCCCAGGTGATGATGAAGGAAATGATGGCGAGCGCGGCCGGCTCATAGGCGCGGTTGGCGCCGATATTTTGCAGATATGGCCCGAAGGCGGGGCGGTTGAGCAGGCTGGCAATGGTGAATTCGCCGATGACGATGGCGAAGGTGAGGAAGGCGCCGGACAGCACCGCGACCAGAATATTGGGCAGGATGATGCGGCCGATAATCTGGGGCGTGGAAGCGCCGGCAATCTGGGCCGCCTCGGTCAGGGTCTGCACGTCGATGGTGCGCATGCCGGTATCGACGGCGCGGTACATATAGGGCAGGGCCAGGGTTACATAGGCGCAGGTGAGCAGGATATCGGTGCCCAGGGCCGAGCCGGTGAAGGGGATGACCGAGCTGGAATTGTAGAGCCGGATATAGCCATAGACTAGAATGATGGCCGGGATGATCAGCGGCATCAGGGTGAGGAATTCGACGAAGGGGCGCAGCCAGGGCAGGCGCAGGCGGACGAAATAGACCGCCGGGACGACGACGAGAATGCCCACGATGATGGCGAGGAGGCCAATGACCACCGAATAGGTGAAAGTGGCCTGGAAATTCGGATCGGAAAAGACCGAGGCATAGGCATCCAGGCTGCGATAATCGCGCCGCATCCTGGTCGAAAACTCGAAGGTGGCGACCAGGGGGATGATGAAGTAGGCGGCGCCAAGCGCAAAAACCAGCCAGGCCCAGAACTTGTTGGCTTTCATTTCATCCACCTCTCGGCGCGGGCTGAGATGACGAGATAAATGATGTTGGCGATGGCGGTGATGAGGATCATGCCCAGGGCCAAGGCGGCGCCGAGGCCGGGATTTTGCAGGGCATCACCGCGGATCTGCGCATAGAGCAGGATGGGCACGATATTGAGCGAGGAGCCGGTCAGCGCATAGGCGGTGGCGATGGCGCCGAAGGCATTGGCAAAGAGCAGCGACAGGGTGCCCAAAAAACTGGGCCACAGGATGGGCAGGCCGACATAGCGCCAGAATTGCCATTGGCTGGCGCCCAGGATTTGCGCGGCCTCGTTCCATTCCTTCTTCAGCCCATCGATGGCGGGGGCGATGATGAGGATCATCAGCGGAATCTGGAAATAGAGATAGGTGAGGGTTAGGCCCCAGAAGCTGAGCAGGTTGAAGCCGGCCTTGTAGATATCGACGCCCAGGAATTTGAGAATGATGGTGACGAGGCCCAGGCGCCCCACGGTGGAGATGAAGGCGAAGGCCAGCGGCACGCCGGCGAAATTACTGGCGACGCCGGAAAAGGTCATGACGGCCGAACGCAGGCCCGAGGGCAGGCGGCCACGGATCAGCGCCAGGGCGACGGCGAGGCCGATCAGGGCGCCGATGATGGCCGAGGCGCCGGAAATGCGGATCGAAATCCAGTAGGCGGCGATGATCTGGTCGGTGAACAGGCCCGCGATATTGTCGAAGGTGAATTGGCCGTCGCGGCCGACAAAGGCGGCGCCGATGAGATAGAGCGTGGGCAGGATGAGGAACATCACCGCAAAGATGATGAAGGGCGCGACGCCCAGCCACTCGAAGGAGAGGCGGCGGCGGGATGAGGGTGATGTGGTGGCGTCAGTCATCAAGGAGCCCCAGTAGACCTCATGGTGAGCCTGTCGAACCACGAGGTCGTGGCACATAGGCCCGAGGATCCAGCCACGACCTCGTCCTTCGACAGGCTCAGGATGAGGTCTGTTGAAGTGGTCGTGGCTGGCTTAGTCGCGTCTAGTCGTTACTGAACGTTGGCGCCGACGACGGCGTCCCACTGGCTGGTGATGACGGCCTTGGCGGCGTTCTGTTCGTCGATGGTCGGGAAGACGGCCTTTTCATAGGCGGCGGCCGGCGGCAGGGCGTCGAGCAGATCCTGTGGGATCAGGCCCTTGGCAGCCAGGTCGTTGAAGCGGATCGGGTGGCAGTAGCCAGCGAGCCAGCCGAGCTGACCTTCGTCGGAATAGAGATATTCCATCCACAGCTTTGCAGCGTTCGGATGGGGCGCAAAGGCGGAGATGGCCTGGATATAGACGCCGGCGACGACGCCAGTGGTCGGGACGACGATCTCGGCGGCCGGGTTGCCTTCAAAGCCGGCCTTCCAGGCCAGCAGATTGTAATCCCAGGCGATGACGATCGGGGTGGTGCCCTGCGCCAGCGAAGCCGACTTGCCGATGACCGGGACGAAATTGCCGGCGGCGTTGACTTCGCCGAAGAATTTGAGGCCCGCATCGGCGGCGCCTGCAGCATCGGCACCAGTGGCAAGGCCAGCGGCATAGACGGACTGGATGGCCTGGGCGGAGGCGCGCGGATCACCAGCAAGGGCGACGGCATTGGCATAATCGGACTTGGTCAGATCAGCCCAATCGGTGGGGACGGTGGAAACCAGATCGGTGTTCACCAGCATGGCCATGACGCCATAATAATCGCCATACCAATAGCCATCGGCATCCTTGGCGTCGGCGGGGATGGAGTCCCAGGTGGAGACCTTATAGGGCTGGATCAGGCCATCGGCCTTGGCCTGCGGGCCGAACGCCAGGCCAACGTCGATCACGTCGGGGGCCTGTGGGCCGGTATTGCCCTCATTGGCCTTGATGGCTTCGATTTCGTCGGCCGAGCCGGCATCGGGATTGAGTTCGTTGACGGTGATGCCCGGATATTTGGCCTTGAAGCCGTCGATCACGGCGCCATAGCCGCACCAATCATGGGGCAGGGCGATGGTGGTGAGCTGGCCTTCGGCCTTGGCGGCGGTGTAGAGGGCGTCGAGATCGGTCTGGGCAAAGGCCTGGGCCGAAACGGAAAGCACGGCCAGCATCGAGACGGAGCCGGCGAGCACATTCTTGAAGGTCATGTTCAGTCTCCCTGAATTGGTCGTTCGTCGGCACCCATTGATGAGCGTCGCGGCGGACTGGCGAGGGAGTAGTGAGGCGGTGTGACAGTGCAATGACAGTGTCGGGAAGCCCATGTGACGATCGGCGTCGCCGCCGAAAAAGCCCGTCGATACGCTCCCTTAGCCGTTTCTGCCCGTGTCCCCCGCTGCCCTCCCAGCCGCAATTGTGACAGTGCCCCTTTGTGACAGTTTAGTCCAGATGGTCAAAAATTTTGGGTGGGGGTGAGTGGGTGGTGGCTGGGGCATCGGAGTACCCCCTCCTAGCCTCCCCCTGATAGGGGGAGGGACCGGCCGGTGGTTGGGACTGGATCGAGTTTTAGCCACAAGGCGGTCCCGCCCTGAAAGCGCCCCACCCACAGTGTCACCCCGGCGCAGGCCGGGGCCCATCTCGAGATCGTGCCGCTTGCCGCACGGTCGAGGATCGGAACAACCACCTCGCGGCTGGGGCGGCATCTCAGGATGGGCCCCGGCCTGCGCCGGGGTGACATCGTGGGTTGGGGAAGTGTTGTGTCCAACACGGAATACCGCAAGGTCCAGAAAGCATTGGGGAAAATTGGAATCGGCCATGCTTTCCGCCACCGTCGATACTTTAGACTTCTTCTAAACTATTGAATTTGAATTGCTTTCATAAGGTGAGAGGGATACTCCGCTTTCCAGATTTCAGCCTGGAGGACGATCCATGATTTCCAAGAGGACGCTGCGCGGCCTGGCCTTGGCGCTTACGCTTTCCGTTGCCCCGATATCGGCCTATGCGCAGGCGCCGAGTGAAGAGGCCGTGTTGGCCAATTATGCCGATCTGGCGCTGGCCGGGTATGAGGACGCGCTGAGCACAGCCGAGGCGCTGGACGCGGCCGTCGATGCGCTGATTGCCGAGCCGAGCGAAGCGACGCTGCTGGCGGCGCGGGAGGCCTGGAAGGCGTCGCGCATTCCCTATCAGCAGACCGAGGCGTTCCGCTTTGGCAATCCGATTGTCGATGAATGGGAAGGCAAGGTGAATGCCTGGCCGCTCGATGAAGGGCTGATCGACTATGTCGATGCCAGCTATGGCACCGAAAGCGACAGCAATGCGCTGTATGTGGCCAATGTCATTGCCAATCCCAAGCTGGTCATTGATGGCGTTGAGCTGGACGCCACCGAGATTACGCCGGCGCTGTTGCAGGACAATCTGCAGGAAGCGGCCGGGATCGAATCCAATGTGGCGACGGGCTATCACGCAATTGAATTCCTGCTCTGGGGGCAGGATTTGCATGGCACGGGGCCGGGTGCCGGCGAGCGGCCATTTACCGACTATTCGACGGCCGAGCATGCCGACCGCCGGGCGGCGTATCTAAAGGCGGCGACGAGCCTATTGGTCAGCGATCTCGAAGAGATGGTGGGCAATTGGACCGCCGATGGCGCGGCGCGAGCGGCGCTGCCGGAGCTGGGCATTTCGGCTATTCTGACCGGCATGGGGTCGCTGTCGTTTGGCGAATTGGCCGGCGAGCGCATGAAGCTGGGCCTGCTGCTGCATGATCCCGAGGAAGAGCATGACTGCTTCTCGGACAATACGCATGTCTCGCATCTCAATGACGCGATCGGCATCCGCAATGTCTATACGGGCAGCTATACCCGGGTGGATGGTTCGGTGGTGGAAGGTCCGGCGATTTCGGATCTGATCGCGGCCAAGGATGCAGCGCTCGATAGCGAGATTGGTGGGCTGCTTGATGACACCGTGGCCAAGATGAATGTGATGGCGGATCGCGCCGTGGCGGGTGAAGCCTATGACCAGCAGATTGCCGAGGGGAACACCGAAGGCAATGCGGTGGTGCAGGCGGCGATCGATGGGCTGATCGCGCAGACGCGCGGGATCGAGCGGGCCGTGGCGCTGCTGAACCTGCAGGATGCGGTGACCATCGAGGATAGCGATAGCCTGTCCAACCCGGATGCGGTGTTCCAGTAAGAACTAAGCTCCGGCTCACCGCGGTGTCGCCCCGGCGCAGGCCGGGGCCCATCCCGAGATATTTCAGCGACCGGCGTGCGCGTTGTTATCTCAGGATGGGTTCCGGCCTCCGCCGGAATGACACAGTGGGGTGATGGAGATGGTGCCCCATGGATGGAACGGATAAGGCAATTGCCGATACATCCCGCCGACGCGGGAATGACGCCATGGATTTAGCATGAAAACCCGCCTGACTATTGCCCTCGTCGCCCTGCTTGCCGGGGGACTTGCCTTTGCGCAGGACAAGGCGGTGCGATCCGACCTGACACCGGAAGACCTGGCACGGGTGGCGCGGGTTACGGCGCCGGCTACGGATTTCTCCGCGCCGGAAAACTTTGAGACCATGCAGGCGGGCAAGGGGACGACCAAGAAGATCGTCAACCAGGACGCGTTTAGCCATTTCCTCGCCAGTCTCACCTTTGAGCAGGAAGAGACGTTCAAGCTGGGCAATGCGCTGTTCCGCAAGGTGTGGGTCAGCTCACCCAGTTCGACCCAGGCGTCGGACGGGCTGGGGCCGCTGTTCAATGCGCGGGCCTGCCAGGCGTGTCACATCAAGGATGGGCGGGGGCATCCGCCATTCGACGCGAGCCGCGATAGCGGGGTGTCGATGTTCCTGCGGCTGTCGGTGCCACCGGGCGAGACGGATACGCGGATGGCGCTGGATGGGGTGTTTGCCGGAGAGGTGGGCGACCCGACCTATGGCACCCAATTGCAGGATTTTGCCGTGCCGGGGCTGAAGGCCGAGGGGCGGATGGTGATCGACTATACCGATCTGCCCGTGACGCTGGGCGATGGCAGTGTGGTCACGCTGCGCCAGCCGGCTTATTCGGTGGCGGACCTGGCCTATGGGCCGCTGGCTGAGGATGTGATGCTGTCGCCGCGGGTGGCGCCGCCGATGATCGGGCTGGGGCTGATCGAGCAGGTGCCGGCCGAGGACATCCTGGCGCTGGCCGATGCGGATGACCTCGATGGTGACGGCATTTCGGGGCGGCCGAACTGGGTGATCGATCCGGAAAGCCAGAGCGTCATGCTGGGGCGGTTTGGCTGGAAGGCGGGGATGCCCACCATTCGCAGCCAGTCGGCGGCGGCGTTTGCCGGAGATATCGGGATTTCAACGCCTTTGGTGAACAAGCCGCATGGCGATTGCACCGAGCGGCAGACGGAGTGCCTGGCTATGCCCACCGGGGAGCAGGCGCGGCTGGGGGTGTCGGAAGCGCCTGATCCGGTAATGGATCTGGTGACGTTTTATTCGCAGACGCTGGGCGTGCCCCTGAGGCGCGATGTGGGCGACCCCGCCGTGTTGCGCGGCAAGGCGGCGTTTTATGGGGCGGGTTGCGCCAGCTGCCACAATCCCAAATTCGTCACCAGCCGGGATGCGGAAAATCCGGCGCTGCGGTTTCAGCTGATCTGGCCTTATGCCGATTTCCTGCTGCACGATATGGGGCCGGGGCTGGCCGATCATCGGCCCGAGGGGCAGGCGGATGGCTATGAATGGCGCACGCCCCCGCTGTGGGGCATTGGGTTGACCCAGACCGTTTCGGGGCACACGTTTTTCCTCCATGATGGGCGGGCGCGGAGCCTCGTCGAAGCCATTCTGTGGCATGGCGGGGAAGCGCAGGCAGCGCGCGATGCTTTTGCCAATCTGGACGCGGCCACGCGCAAGGACATGATCGCTTTCCTGGAGTCGCTGTGATGCGTCTGCTGCTTGTTCTGCTGCTGTTTCTGGGTGCCGGGCCGGTCATGGCGCAGAAGCTGACCACGACTGCGGCGCTGGCCAATGCGGTCAATGAGGTGATCCGGCCGGGCTTTGCCGATCTGCGCGACGAGGCGCGTGGGCTGGTCGATGCCATGGCGGATTTGTGCGCCAGTCCATCGGCGGAAAAGCAGGCGCTGGCGCAGGACTGGTTCGGCAAGACCGCGACGGCTTATGGCCGGGTCGAATTCGTGCGGATCGGGCCGCTGATGGAGGACAATCGCAGCGACAAGCTGCTGTTCTGGCCCGACCGCAAGGGCATTGCGTTGCGGCAGGTGCAGGCCATTCTGGCCGATGAAGATGCGAGTGCCACGGCGCTCGATACGCTCAAGGGCAAGAGTGTTGCCGTGCAGGGGTTCACGGCGCTCGAATTCGTGCTCTTTGGCACTGGGGCGGAGGCTTTGGCCGGGGCGGAGGGACAGTTCCGCTGCCAATATGGCGCGACTATTGCCCAGAACGTGGCCGAGATTGCCGATGCGCTGGCCTCTGCCTGGAATGCTGATGATGGCACGGCGGCGCATTTGATGGCGCCTAATGAAACCTATGCCGATTATCGCACCAAGACCGAGGCGGTGGAGGCGCTGGTCGGGCTGGTGTCGCATGGCATCGAGGGACTGCGGGATACGCGGATCAATCCATTTATTGGGCAGGGCGGCAAGGCTGCGGCGCCCAAGCAGGCTTTGTTCTGGCGTTCGGGGCTGACCATGGCGATGGCCGAGGCCAATGTGGAGGGGCTGGAGGCGTTGTTTAGCGTTTCGGGCATGGCGCGGATCGGCCGGGCGGCCGATAGCGGGCTGGACAATTCGATCCGCTTTGAATTTTCCAATGCCAAACGGGCGATTGGGCTGGTCACCGCGCCGGTGGAAGAGGCGGTGGCTGACCCTAAACAGGCGCAGGCGCTGGCCTATCTGGTCATCGTCACCCAATCGCTGCAGGCGCTGGTGGGCGAGCAATTGTCCACCGCGCTGGGGCTGAGTGTCGGGTTTTCCTCGCTGGATGGAGACTGAGCATGTGGCAGCGGCGGGCGTTTCTCAGGGCGGCGGGCGTTGGCTTTGCGGCGAGCCTGATGCCGCGGCAATTGGTGGCGTTGGAGCGGAATGAACTGGTGTTTGCCTCCTCGGTGCAGACCAGTTCGGGCGGCTATGGCGCGGTGCTGCTGGGCGAGCGCGGCGATCTGATCGCGCAGATCGCGCTGCCCGATCGGGGGCATGACATTACGATCAGCCCCGAGGCGGGGCGCGGCGTGGTGTTTGCGCGCCAGCCGGGGACGTTTGCCGTGGTGTTTGACCCAGCCGCGCGGGAGGCGCCGGTGCCGCTGACCTCGATCGAGGGGCGGCACTTTTTTGGCCATGGCGTGTTCTCGCCGGATGGGCGCCTGCTTTATGCGACCGAAAGCGATTTCGAGGCGGCCAAGGGTGTGATTGGTATTTATGACGCGACCGATGGTTATAAGCGTATTGGGGAATTCCCCACCTATGGCACGGGGCCGCATGAAATGCTGCTGATGCCTGATGGGGTGACCTTCGTCATCGCCAATGGCGGCATCGAGACCCATCCCGATTATGGTCGGGCCGAGTTGAATCTCGATACGATGGACCCTTCGGTTGCGTTCGTCGACCGGCGGGACGGGCATTTGGTGGGGCAATTGCGGCTCGATGCGGGGCTACATCAGCTCTCGATCCGCCACATGGCGATCGATGCGCGCAGCCGGGTGTGGTTCGGCTGCCAATATCGCGGCGCGCCCAGCGATAGCCCGCAATTGGTGGGCTATGCCACGGCTGAGGGCGAAATCAAATTGATCGAATTGCCGCTCGATACGCTGCGCGACCTGCGCAATTATGTCGGCTCGGTTGCGGTTTCTGCCGATGGGACGAGCGTTGCGGTGTCGTCGCCGGAGGGCGATCTGCTGGTGGCCATCGATGCGGAGGGTGGGCGGCCAGTGTTGATTGAGACGCTGCGCAATGGCTGTGGGTTGGCGGCGGATGGTGCCGGGTTTGTGGCGACCAGCGGCATGGGGGAGATGATCGGGCTGGCGGGAGCGGAGCGGGAGCCGCAGAAGTTCGATTTTGCGTTTGATAATCATGTGTTGCGGGTGGGGTAGGTGTGGAGGCTTGGTGCCACGACCTCGTCCTTCGACCGGCTCAGGATGAGGTCTATTGGGGGTCCTGGTACCCGCGCCCCTTGACCAGATAATCCGCCCGGCTGCGTGGGTCGGTTTGGAGATAGAGCTCGACGCTGGGCATGAACAGGTCGTGCCATTCGTGTTCCCAGTCGCCGACGCCGCGCTTGAGTGCGGCGGTGAGGGTGGTGGAGGCATCGCTTTGCACCCAGAGGCGCAGGTCGTAAAGCGGAGCGAGGGCGGGGTGGAGGGATGACACGCCTTCGATGATGATGGGCCGATCCCGGGTGATGGTTCGGGCGGCGGCGCTGGCTTGGCCTGTTGCCCAATCGTAGGGGTGATAGGTGCAGTGTCCGTGCTGTGCCAGGCTGGTCACGGCGGCCAGAAAATCGTCGTAGCGGATATAGGCGAAGGGGAATGACGGCAGCACCTTGCCGCGCCAGTCCGCTTCGGGCCGCACAAAATCATCGAGGTAGATGGTTTGGGCGCCGATGGCTTGCTCCAGCCGCTCGGCAAGGGTTGACTTGCCGCTGACCGGCAGGCCGTCGATGGCGATGAAACGGGCGCTGGTTTGGGTGACAAGGGTTATGGTTTCGTTGAAATCGAGAGTTGGCGGGGTCATTTCGGTGCTGCTCCTAGCCGGTCAAGCAAGCTGAGCACATTGCAATGGCGGTGTCATTGCGGCGAGAGGGGGCGCTGTTTTTTGGCGGGTGGTAGAAAAAACAGAGGTTCCCGCCTTCGCGGGAATGACATTTTGGGGAGGTGGGCGAGCGCGTGGAGGCTTGGGTGCCACGACCTCGTCCTTCGACAAGCTCAGGATGAGGTCTACTGGGGGAGGGAGTAGGTGGGCTAGAGCGCCGGCGCTGGCCCCGAGCTTTCGCGTAGGACCAGTTCCACCGGCCATAGCTCATGCACGTCTTCGATGGGTTTGCCGGCGAGGATTTGCAGGATGAGTTCGGCCATGCGGGTGCCGGCCTGGCGCATGGAAGAGCGGGTGGTGGACATGGAGGGGTACATGTTGTCGGCGTTGAGATAGGGGAAGACGTCATCATGGGCGATCATGGAGACGTCTTTGCCGAGCTCAAGGCCGGCCTGGCGGATGGCGCGGAAAATTCCGAGGGCCGTCATCATCGAGCCGGCGAGAAAGGCGGTGGGGCGGGGGCGGAGTTCGAGCATGGCCTGGGTCATGCGGAAGGCGATTTCGTCGGTGAACACGGAATTGCCCATCAGGGCCGGATCGAAGGAGACGCCGCGCGCCGAGAGGGCGGCGAGGTAGCCGATTTCGCGGTGTTCGGCAAAGGTGCGGCCCTTGATGCCATTGAGCAGGGCGATGCGGCGATGGCCCAGATCGAGCAGGTGGCTGGTGGCGCGCTCGACGGCGCCGGTATTGTCGATATCGAGCCAGGCGACGGGCTGGCCGATATTGGTGCGGCCATGCAGCACGAAGGGCACTTTGAGGTCGAGCAGCAGTTCGGCGCGTTCGTCATGCAGGGTGGGGGAGTGGAGGATAAAGGCGTCCACTTTCTGGCTGGCGGCGCCGCGCTTATAGGCGGCCACTTCATCCTCGTAGCTCTCGACGGTGGTGAGCAGAATATCGATTTCCTCATCGGCCAGGCGTTCGCCGATGCCGCCGAGAAATTCGCTGGTATGGGGACCGAATTCATAGGAGCCGCGCAGCACCATGCCGATGGCGCCCGAGCGGCCGGTGGCGAGCCGCAGCGCGCTGGCATTGGGGCGGTAGCCCAGGCGCTTGGCGGTTTCGGCGACGCGCAGGCGCGTGGCTTCGTTGACCTCGGGATAGCCATTGAGCGCGCGGCTGACAGTGGTTTGCGACAGGCCGAGATGTTCGGCGAGGTCTTTCAGTCTCATTGGCGTTCTGGCCCGGGGCAAAATACGGCAGCCTGGCCGGACAAATCCGGCGCAAAGCCTTAAGCCGCATAGGCTTTAGGGCGAGCAGGCCGCTTTGACCAGCGGTTCCTGCGATCCTCCTCCAATGGCATTCAAAGCGATTTCAAATTTTGATGCAAGAGTGGATTTTTTCGCGTCCTGCGATGAGGTGCGTACATCAAGCCAATTTAGGGTGTTAAAAGACTCTTACGCATTTCACTTGGTTCAACCCATTGAATAATAACGGATAAATATATTTCAGTTCGCAAAGTCGTGCGAATCTGGCGCAGGGCTGCTTGACAGAAGTCCGGGCCTCTGGTTGTTTTTCGTTCAAAGCGCTTTGAAAATCATGCGGTTCAGCCGCTGGCGAAGAGCTTTTCGGGGGAGGAATGGACTGGGCGGCGCGTCAGGCGTGGGCCCGGTTGGCATGCTTCCTCATGAATCTGGTTTCATTCGGGAGGATTGTAATGAAAATCAACACACTGCTCGTTGGTCTGCTGACGAGCGTGACACTGGTCGTGGGCTCGGCCCAGGCCGCCGACTTGTCGATCGTGTCGGGCGATACCGGCAATGGCCTGGCATTCCTGCGCAGCCAGCTCGACAAGTTCGAGGCCGAGACGGGCAATAAGGTCACCGTGGTGCCGATGCCCTCGTCGACCTCCGACCAGTTCGGGCAATATCGCCTGTGGCTCGCGGCCGGCAATACCGATATCGATGTGTACCAGACCGACGTGATCTGGGCGCCGCAGCTGGCCGATCAGTTTCTCGATCTGACCGATGCGGCCAAGGATGTGGTGGGCGCGCATTTCCCATCGATCATCGAGTCGCAGACCGTGGACGGCAAGCTCGTTGCCCTGCCGGCCTTTACCGACGCGCCGGCCCTGTTCTACCGCAAGGACTTGCTGGAAAAGTACAGCAAGCCCGTGCCCACGACCTGGGACGAAATGGCGGCGACCGCCAAGGAAATCATGGATGCCGAACGCACGGCCGGGAATCCGGACATGTATGGCTTCGTGTTCCAGGGCAATGCCTATGAAGGGTTGACCTGCAATGCCTTGGAATGGGTCAAGTCCAGCGGCGGCGGGCAGATCGTGGAGGCCGATGGCACCATTTCGATCAACAATCCGCAGGCAGCAGCCGCCATCGATCGCGCGGCGACCTGGATCGGCACGATCTCGCCGGAAGGCAATCTGGCCTATCAGGAAGAAGAAAGCCGCGGCGTGTGGCAGCTGGGCAATTCGGTGTTCATGCGCAACTGGCCCTATGCCTATGCACTGAGCGGTGGTGACGATTCCGCCGTGAAGGGCAAGTTCGACGTGGCGCCGCTTCCCGCCGGTGAAGGCGAAGGCGCGGGCTCGGCGGCAACGCTGGGCGGCTGGAATGTCGCGGTTTCCAAGTATTCGCCGGACCCGGAAGAGGCGATCAAGCTCGCGCTGTTCCTGGCTTCGCCCGAAGTGCAGAAGGAACGCGCGATCAACCAGTCCAACCTCCCCACGATCGAAGCGCTCTATGACGACGCCGACGTGCTGAAGGCTTCGCCCTTCATGGCCAACTGGAAGGAGATATTCCAGAATGCGGTGCCGCGTCCGTCCGCGCCGACCAAGGTGAAGTATAACGAAGTGTCCTCGCTGTTCTGGAGCGCCGTCCACAATACCCTGTCGGGCAATGGCACTGCCGCCGAGAACCTGGAAGTTCTCGAGGCCGACCTGTCCGATCTCAAGGGCGACGCCTGGTAAGACCTCCCGATAGCGCCATGGCACGGACGGCGGTTTGCCCCGCCGCCCGTGCCGCTGAAGGACCTAGAGAAACGGGAGGAGTAGTGGATGGCTACCGATACCATCGCGTCCGCGGCCAGCGTGGGCCGGCCCAAGATCAAATCCGAATTGATGCAGCAACGGGTGCGCGCCGCGCGCTGGTTCCTGCTGCCCATGATGATCGCGCTGGCTGTGGTGGCCGGCTGGCCGCTGCTTCGCTCGATCTATTTTTCGTTCACCGATGCCTCGCTGACCAATCTTTATGGCGCGGAATGGGTGGGCTTTACCAATTACCTGAGCTGGCGCACGCTCGATAGCGGTCGCACCATCTACCGGGGCCTCTTGGTCGATCCGGCCTGGTGGAATGCGGTGTGGAACACGGTGCGCTTCGCCTTCTGGTCGGTGCTGTGGGAGACCGTGCTGGGCATGATCGTCGCCCTGGTGCTGAATGCCGAATTCAAGGGACGCGGCCTGGTGCGGGCGGCCATTCTCATTCCCTGGGCTATCCCCACCATCGTGTCGGCCCGCATGTGGAGCTGGATGCTGAACGACCAGTTCGGCATTCTCAACGATCTGGGGATGCGGCTGGGTCTGCTCAGCCAGAAGGTCGCCTGGACCGCTACGGCGGAGACGGCGATGACCGCGGTGCTGGTGGTGGATATCTGGAAGACCACGCCGTTCATGGCGCTGCTGATCCTGGCCGGGTTGCAGATGATCCCCAAGGATATCTATGAGGCCGCCGAAATCGATGGCGTGCATCCGATCAAGCAGTTCTTCAAGATCACGCTGCCGCTGGTGCGGCCGGCGCTGATGGTGGCGATCATCTTCCGCGTGCTCGATGCGTTGCGCATTTTCGACCTGATCTATGTGCTGACGCCCAATAGCGCGGCGACCAAGACGATGTCGGTGCTGGCACGCGAGAATCTGTTCGATTTCGACAAGTTCGCCTATGGCTCGGCGCAATCGACGCTGCTGTTCCTGATCATCGCCGCCTTCACCATCCTCTATATCTGGCTGGGCAAGGTGAATTTCGACGGGGGAGACCGCTAATGGTTGGCACGCTCAATCTATGGGGCCTCACCAAGACGGTGCTGTTCTATGCGCTGGTGGTGTTCATCGTCGTGGTGTCGGTGTTCCCGTTTTATTACGCGATCCTGACCAGCTTCAAATCGGGCACGGACCTGTTCCGCATTACCTATTGGCCCACTTCGTTCAGCTGGAACAATTACCTGGCGGTGCTCAATACCGGCAGCTTCCCGCGTAACCTGCTGAACTCCATCTTCGTGGCGTCGGTTACGGTGCTGCTGGCGCTATTCCTGGCGGTGACGGCCGCGTTTGCGCTGAGCCGGGTGCGGTTCCGGGGCCGGAGCCTGTTGCTGATGACGATCCTGGCCGTGTCGATGTTTCCGCAGATTGCGGTGCTGGCGGGGCTGTTCGAGGTGATCCGTGCGCTGGGTATCTACAATACGCCCTGGGCGCTGATCTTCTCCTACACGATCTTTACGCTGCCATTCACCGTGTGGGTGCTTACCACCTTCATGCGGGATCTGCCGGTGGAAATCGAGGAAGCGGCCATTGTCGATGGGGCCTCGCCCTGGGTGATCATCACCCGCGTGTTCCTGCCGCTGATGTGGCCGGCTTTGGTGACCACGGGGCTGCTCGCCTTTATCGGGGCGTGGAACGAGTTCCTGTTCGCGCTGACGTTCACTTCGTCCAACAATACCCGCACCGTGCCGGTGGCCATCGCGCTGCTGTCGGGTGGGTCGCAATATGAAACGCCGTGGGGCCTGATCATGGCTGCCTCGGTCATCGTTACCGTGCCGCTGGTGATCCTGGTTCTGATCTTCCAGCGCAAGATCGTCAGTGGGCTGACCGCCGGCGGCGTCAAGGGTTAGGGGAGTTACCATTATGGCAAGCATCGAGCTTCGCAAGATCCGCAAGGCCTTTGGCGCGGTGGAAGTCATCAAGGGGGTGGACCTGGAGGTCCGCTCCGGCGAATTCATGGTGTTCGTCGGCCCTTCGGGCTGCGGCAAATCTACCTTGCTGCGGCTGATTTCGGGACTGGAGGACATTACCTCGGGCGAAATGCTGTTTGACGGCAAACTGGTCAATGCACTGGCGCCGTCCAAGCGGGGTATCGCCATGGTGTTCCAGTCCTATGCGCTGTACCCGCATATGACGGTCTATGAGAACATGGCGTTCGGGCTGACGCTCGAAAAGGGCCATGGTAAGGAAGAAATCCGCCAGCGGGTGGAAAAGGCCGCCGACATGCTGCAGATCCGGCAATATCTGGACCGGTTGCCCAAGCAATTGTCGGGCGGGCAGCGCCAGCGCGTGGCCATTGGCCGGGCCATTACGCGCGACCCCAAAGTGTTCCTGTTCGACGAGCCGCTATCGAACCTCGATGCGGCGCTCCGCGTGGCGACCCGCATCGAAATCGCCAAGCTGCATGAGAGCATGAACAATGTCACCATGATCTATGTGACGCATGATCAGGTGGAGGCCATGACGCTGGCCGACCGCATCTGCGTGTTGCGCGACGGGGTGATCGAGCAGGTCGGCACGCCGATGGAGCTTTATGAGAAGCCCAATTCGGTGTTCGTGGCCGGCTTTATCGGCTCGCCAAAGATGAACTTCATCTCCGGGGAAAAGGCCGCTTCGTTTGGCGCCGATACGGTGGGCATTCGCGGCGAACACATCACCATCGTGCCGGACAATGGCACCTGGAGCGGCACGGTGATCCATACGGAAAACCTGGGCGCGGATAGCTA
The DNA here is from genome assembly GCF_044987315.1 of Devosia sp. ZW T5_3. Classification (NCBI taxonomy): domain Bacteria; kingdom Pseudomonadati; phylum Pseudomonadota; class Alphaproteobacteria; order Hyphomicrobiales; family Devosiaceae; genus Devosia; species Devosia sp. ZW T5_3. The sequence goes on along the minus strand of NZ_JBJDRE010000006.1, from coordinate 147,511 downwards.
TGTTTATCTGGAAATGGGCACCGAGGAGCCGGTCGTGGTGCGGCTCGATGGGGCCAATACCTATCACAGCGGCGACGTGGTGCACATTTCGCCGATGGACGACAAAATCCACCGCTTCGACGGCGCGGGCAAGCCGCTCGCCTGAGCAGACTTTTGCTGCATTCCAAAAGTAGACCTCACCCTGAGCTCGTCGAAGGGTGAGGTCGTGGCGCGATCAGGGGCACGCCCTCGTGGTTCGACAAGCTCACCAAGAGGTCTACTGAGCCGGCCGAACCAGCACCAATCAACCTGGCCCGCGGGCCAACTTTCTAGCATCTACAGGAGACTACAAATGCCGATCCGTACCCTGGTGTGGGGTGAAAATGTCCACGAGCAGAAGAACAAGATCGTGGCCGATAATTACCCCACCGGCATGCACAACCAGATCGCCAAGCTGCTGTCGAGCGACAGCAATATCGTGACCAAGACCACAACCTTGCAGGAGCCCGAGCATGGCTGCAGTGTCGAGGCGCTGGCCGAGACCGATGTGCTGGTGTGGTGGGGCCATGCGGCGCATGGCGAGGTGAAGGACGAGATCGTCGAGCGCATCGCCAAGCGGGTCTGGGAGGGCATGGGCCTGATCGTGCTGCATTCGGGCCATTTCTCCAAGATTTTCAAGCGCCTGATGGGTTCGCCCTGCGCGCTGCATTGGCGTGAAGCCGGTGAGCGCGAGCGGCTGTGGGTCACCAATCCGGGCCACCCGATCGCCAAGGGCCTGCCGGCCTATTTCGAACTCGAAATGGAAGAAATGTATGGCGAGCCCTTCAGCGTGCCCGAGCCGCTAGAAACCGTGTTCGTCTCCTGGTTCCAGGGCGGAGAAGTGTTCCGGAGCGGGCTGACCTATCGCCGTGGCGCGGGCAATATCTTCTACTTCCGCCCCGGCCACGAAACCTATCCGACCTATCATGACGATACGGTCGGGCTGGTGCTGCGCAATGCGGTCAACTGGGCGTATAACGCCAATCAGTTCCCGCAATTGCTGGATGCGCCGAATACGCCGGTCGATGAGGCGATCGAGAAGATCGTGGAACGCGGGCCCAAGCTGCATCATGGCCGCGAAGAGGGTTTTAAATAACAGAGCGCCAGACGCCGTTATCTACCACTGGGTCATTCCCGCGAAAGCGGGAACCTCCGTTGTGCGATGGCGCAGTCAAACAGGGGTTCCCGCTTGCGCGGGAATGACCCGGTGAATTGATAGTGACTCAGCGATCACCGCGGTGATCCATCAAGGAATAACGAAGATGCGGTTGCTCATTCTGGGTACCGGCGGCATGGCCAATCAACATGCCAAGCATTTTGCTGCCATCGAGGGCGTGACCCTGGCGGGGGGCGTGGACGTGGACCCGGCGCGGGTCGAGGCGTTCTGTGCGGCGCATAATATGGAGCGTAGTTTTGGCTCGCTCGATGCGGCGCTGGCCTGGGGCGAGTTCGACGCGGTGGCCAATGTGACGCCCGATAGCGTGCACCATCCGACGACCATGGCCGCGCTCAAAGGCGGCAAGCACGTGTTCTGCGAAAAGCCGCTGGCGACCGACCATGCCAAGGCCATGGAAATGACCGAGACGGCCGAACGGCTTGGGCTGGTCAATATGGTCAACCTGACCTATCGCAATGTCAGCCAATTGCAGAAGGCGCGCGAAATCGTGGCTTCGGGCGCGGTCGGCAAGGTCAAGCATTTCGAGGCGAGCTATCTGCAGAGCTGGCTGGTTTCCAAGGCCTGGGGCGATTGGCGCACCGAGAGCCAGTGGCTGTGGCGGCTGAGCAAGAAGCACGGCTCCAATGGCGTGCTGGGCGATATCGGCGTGCATATCCTGGATTTTGCCGCCTATGGCGCGGGCAGCGATTTTTCCAAGGTTTTCTGCCGCCTGGAAACGTTCGACAAGGCCGAAAATAACCGCATCGGGGAATATGACCTGGACGCCAATGACAGCTTTGCCATGACGGCGCAGCTGGAAAACGGCGCGCTGGGCGTGATCCATGCCACGCGTTGGGCCACCGGGCATTTCAACGAATTGCGGCTGCGGGTCTATGGCGAGCTGGGTTCGGTCGAGGTGCAGCACCGGCACGATTGGTCTAAGTTGTTCACGTGCCTGGGCGCGGATGCCGAAACCGGCACCTGGACCGAGGTCGAGGTCGAGACCGTGCCGACCAATTACATGCGGTTCGTCGAAGCAGTGCGGGCGGGGAAGAATCTCGAGCCCAGCTTCCGGCATGCGACCAATATCCAGAAGGTGCTGGACCTGGCGGTGGTGACGGACCGGGACCGGAGCGAGCATAAGGTTTGAGGCCATTTGTCATGAACGAAGAGGCCCGCAGCGATGCGGGCCTCATGCCCTTTAGCTGTCTGTGAATATCGCGGGCAGGGCTGCCAAGGGGATGCACGGTGGGGCGTTGCTCCGCCGCATCCTCCTACGGATTAGTTAGGCTGGCTGTGGCTCTTGTCATGGAGACCGGGTACGATTCTGGGATTCCCTTTGTGTCACGATTTCTCGGATGATCCATGCGCCTCGTTCTTGCTGCGGCTATCTGCCTGTCCATGTCTGCAACAGCATTCGCTCAGGCAGACTCAGCCCGATCGGAACTAGACACTGTTGCGCTCATTTTAGCCGGGGTCACCCCGGGTGAACTCGACTTGGGGGACATTGTCATTGTCACTGTGCGGACAGGCGATGGCGCCTACGAGATACGGAAAAAGGGAGCAGACCCTAGCCTGGGATACAAAGAATACTGGGTCAAAAAAGTTGACCACTGCAAGTATGCATTCGCCTCCAAACTTAGGAATGGCGAAGGGCTCAGTTACAGCACTCAGGCGGGCTGGTTAGATGCGATTGCCATCGAGAGTATGACTTACGAGACGGTCGCCGGGTACCCCTACCTATACTCGAAAAAAATACCGAACTTAGACCCGGCCAACTTCTTCGGCGATCCGCTACTCACAGCGGCCTTCAGCTTAGAGGATATGAACCGGATTGCGGCCGAATTTTTAGAGACCGTTTGCTAGGCTGCTGCCGTCCCCAACTGATCTGGTGTCCCTTTTTCTTGCCACGCTTGCAACCGTGGCGGCAGGTACCGATTTACCCAGCAACGAAATCAGGAGCGTCGTCATGAGTATTGTGTGGGCCATCATCATCGGGTTTTTCGCGGGGCTGATTGCCAAGTGGATCACGCCGGGGGATCGCAAGCCGAGCGGGTTTATCCTGACGACGGTGCTGGGCATTGTCGGCTCGGTGCTGGCGACGTGGTTGGGGCAGGCCGTGGGCTGGTATGGGCCGGGCGATGGCGCCAATTTCATCGGGGCCATTGTGGGCGCGGTGATTATTCTTTTGGCCTGGGGGCAGTTGGCAAAGCGGGTTTGAGGGCAATTTACCCACCCACGGTGTCATTCCCGCGAAAGCGGGAACCTCCGTTTCCCGGGCTCTCCAAGCAAACAGAGGTCCCCGCTTTCGCGGGGATGACACTGTGGTTGGGCTGAGGTCGAAGCAACAAAAAAGGCGCCCGCGGGCGCCCTTCGTGTTTGTGCTGAACCGAAACCTACTTGATCTCGGTGATACGACCATCGGTGTAGGGGGTGTATTCGCCGCCCAGCTTGGCGATGTAGTCGGCGACGACTTCTTCGAGCGGGGGGCCGAAATCGTAGGGGTTTTCGCCGTTGGCGAAGGCTTCGTAGCCGTCGCCGCCGCCGCGGACGTAATTGTTGGTGACCACGGTGTAGCTGGCCTCCTCGTCGATCGGCACCCAGGCGTCGCCATCCTTGACCTGCACGTCGCTGACACGGCTGCCGGCGGGTTGCTTGAGGTCGAACGAATATTTGAGGCCTGATACCTGGGCGAAGCGGCCGGCGCCGTTTTCGACGTCGCTGACGCCGTTTTCGAGCGCTTCGATGACGTCGCCGCCCGAGACCTGCACGGTGGCCAGGGTATTGGAGAAGGGCAGCACGGTGATGACGTCGCCTACGGTGATTTCGCCGGCATCGATGGAGGCGCGGATGCCGCCGCCATTCTGGAAGGCGATGGTGGCGCCCTGGTCGGCGACACGGTCGAGGATGGCGTCGGCGAGCAGGTTGCCCATCGAGCATTCCATGGCGCGGCAGACTTCGCGGGCGCCTTCGAGCGGGGCGGTGGCGGTGCCGATGACCTCGCCCATGGCCGCTTCGATCGGGCCGGCCAGTTCGGCCAATTGACCCTTGAAGTCTTCATTGCCCTTGACCGAAGCGTCGATCAGGAAGGGTTCGCCTTCGGCCTTGGTGACGACGCCATTGTCGTCCCAGGTGATGGCGATGTCGCCCAGATATTTGCCATATTGGTTGGCCTGCACCACGGGGACTTCGACGCCGTCCGGGTTGGTGACCATGGTGGGATAGGGGCCGGCAGCGCCCTCGGCGGTGTTGGAGAGCAGGGTATGGGAATGCCCGCCCACGATGACGTCCACCAGTGGCAGGGCGGCGGCGACCTGCTGGTCTACCGTGTAGCCGATATGGCTGAGCAAGATGATCTTGTTGACGCCGGCTGCGTCGAGCGCTTCGGAGGCGCCGCGCACATATTGGATCACATCGGTGAATTCGATATTGGGGCCGGGCGAGGCGATATCGGGCGTGTCCTCGGTGGTGGCGCCGATAATGCCGATCTTTTCGCCGCCCACTTCGATGACGAAGGAGCCCTTGATCTTGCCGCGCAGGTTCTCATCGCGGCTGACGTCGAAATTGCCGCCAATGATGGGGAATTTGGCGGCTTCGATGAATTTGAGGAATTCTTCGGGGCCATCGTCGAATTCGTGATTGCCGGTGGCGACCACGTCAAAGCCCATCTGGTTGAAGAAGTCGGAGACGACCTTGGATTTGTAGGTGGTGTAATAGAGCGAGCCCTGGAAATTGTCGCCGGCCGAGAGCAGCAGCGAATTGCCGGAGGCGTATTTGGCGCGGGTATCGTCGATAATGGTCTTGAGGCGCGCAATGCCGCCAAAGCATTCCCCGGCTGCGTCGGTTTCGGCGTCGCAATTGGAATCGGTGCCGGTGATCGGGTCGAACCGGGAGTGGAAATCGTTGATGTGCAAGATATTGAGCGTGAAATCGGCATAGGCCGCGCTGGAAAAACCGGCGCAGAGGGTTAGCGCCGTGGCGCCCAGAAGTAGCTTTTTCATCCCTGTTGTCCCTTTGATTGCTTTTGACGGCGACCCGCGACCGCCTTCCCGCCGGCCGCGATGAGAGAGCAGTTAAACAGGTCTTCGTGACGGACGAAAGTGGACCTTTTGGTCAATTTTCGGCGGCGCTGCCGAGGGTTCCAATCAGAACGCATTGCGATAAGCTCCGCCGCGTTTTGATTTGCGGGGAATTGGCTATGCGGAGTGCTTTGATTGTTTATGGCGGCTGGGAAGGCCATGATCCGGAGGAATGCGCGGCCATCTATCGCCGCTGGCTGCACGAGGATGGCTATTCGGTGCGCACCGCCACCGAAACCAGCGCCTTTGCCGATCCGTCGATCCATGATCTGTCGCTGATCATTCCGATCTACACGATGAGCAAGATCGCGGCCGAAGAGGTGGCGAACCTGACCAAGGCGGTGGAAGGCGGCGTGGGCCTGGCCGGGCATCATGGCGGGATGAGCGACGCCTTCCGCGAGGCGGTGGATTATCAATTCATGGTGGGCGGGCAATGGGTGGCCCATCCCGGCAATATCATCGATTTCAAGGTTGATGTGACCAAGCCGGACGATCCGATCATGGCCGGGATCAGCTCATTTCCCTATACGTCCGAGCAATATTACATGCATGTCGACCCCTCCAACGAGGTGCTGGCGACCACGACCTTTACCGGTGAACATGCCCCCTGGATCGATGGGGTGGTGATGCCCGTGGTGTGGAAGCGCCGGCATGGCGCCGGGCGGGTGTTTCATTCGACGCTCGGCCATTCGGCCAAGGAGTTCGACGTGCCCGAAATGGCAACGATCCTGCGGCGCGGCATGAATTGGGCGGCGCGCGAGGAATAGCGGTCTACCAGCGCAGCAGGAAGCGTCCAAGTAGCGCGCCCAGGCCGCCGACCAGCACGATGCCCAGCGTGTAGAACAGCGCGACGAACATCATGCCGTTTTCGGCGCAGGCGAAGGAATAGACCCAGGCGCCGGTGCCGCCGGCCATGATGCCGGCGGCAAAGCCGGCCAGGGGCGGATTGGCCGGCGCCAGGCGGCGCAGCACGAAGATGGCGGCGAACAGCACCGGCAGCGACAGCACGACGATGCGCCATGGGCAGACCAGCGAGGTGCCGCCCACAATCAGCGGCATCATCTCGCCCGGTTCGGCACGGGTGAGCTGGAACACTGCGCCGATGAGCAACAGGCCCAGTAAAGCCAGCGCTGCCAGCCAGGGCCAGCGGGTGCGGCCATCGGGCCGGGCCAATACCAGCGTGGCGCAGAAGCCGAACACGGCGATTGCCAGCGTATAGGTGAACTTGCTCCAGAACATCATCGTGGCCGGCGCGGTCTCCATGTCCGGGCGCATGCCCAGCCACATGTTCATGGCGAGGACGGCGATAATGCCGCTCAGCACCACTGCGCCCAGCAGCAGGCGCTGCATGGCCGTGCGGCGCACGGGCTTGAGGTCGGATGCGAGGCGGGCAATCAGCTCGTCGGTCATTTCGGACCTCCCGCAAAGCGCATGGCGAGCGCTTTGAGCCCGCGATGGATGGATACTTTGGCGGCTGTTTCGGTCATGCCATGGGCGGCAGCGGCCTCGGCAACGGAGGCGCCATCGACCTTGGTGCGATAAATGAGATCGCCGGTGCGGGCGGGGACGGTTTCCAGCACCACGTTGAGGTCGTGGCGGGCGAGGGCGTCGGCGCTGTCGTCATGGGCGATAATTGGGGCGTCGTCCTCAAGCGGCACGGTCAGCCGGATCGACTGGCGGCGCACATGATCGACGAATTTGTGGTGCGCCACCGCATGCAGCCAGGCCGTGAACGGGCGGTTGCGATCATAGGTCAGACGTCGGGTGTGAATGGCCAGCAAGGTCTCCTGCACGAGATCCTCCGCGTGCGCGGCAAAGGCGGGGGTGAGCCGCCGGGCGAAATAGGGGCGCAGGTGACGGCCGAGTTCGGCCAGCAGCGACCGATAGGCCGCAGCATCGCCGTCAAGCGAAGCGAGCATCAGGCTGCGCAATCGCATCTCGGTGGGATCAGTCTGCATTGCCCATCATTCGCTCCCTCGGGCCGTATTGTTACATCGGGCGACGAACTATGAAACGCAGAATTCCGGATCACGACGCCGTGACCGCGTAACGTCGGCACCAGACAGGGCGAATGGCAGGGCATGAACCGCGCGATGGGGCGTGGTCAAAATTCTGGAGACAGCTCGTGACACACACTCTGCGCACACTTTCCCTGGCGGCGATTGCCGCCTTCACCTTTGCTGCAGCGCCAAGCTTTGCGGAGGACGCCATGGCCCCGGCCGCAGGCGCAATGGCCAATGACGCGATGGCTCCCGCCGGTGCCATGGGTGCCATGGCTCCGGCTGACGCCATGGGCTCAATGACGCCGATCAGCGATGCCGATTTCAAGTCGTGCAACGAGCAAGCCGCGACCATGACCTTTCCTGCCGCCATGGAGGCGGCCATGGCGGCCTGCCACGGCTTGCATCAGGGTATGGATGTGATGGGCGCCATCAAGTCGATGGGCATGGAAACCGGTGCCATGGCGCCGGCAGCGCAATAACGTTTAAGTGATGTTCGACGCTTTCCCCGCGCGGTACCGTTGCTACGGACTGCGCGGGGCAACTGCGCGGAGGGGTATGGATGAGCGAGCAGACAATTTCAGATCGGGCGGGCAAAGGCCCGCTGATCTATCGCCAATCGATCTGGACGCGGGTGACCCATTGGCTATGGGCCATCTGTCTGTTCTTCCTGCTGCTGTCGGGGCTGCAGATCTTCAATGCGCATCCCGCGCTGTATATCGGGCAGCAATCGGGCTTCGAGTTCGACAATGCGGTGCTGGAGATCGGCGCGGTCAACACCGATGCCGGCGCGCGCGGGCAGACGACTTTGTTCGGGCAGACATTCGACACGACCGGCGTGCTGGGCATGAGCGGGCCAGCGGAGCAGCCGCAATTTACGGCGTTCCCCGGTGCGGTGACCATTCCCTCCTATCGCGACCTGGCGACGGGGCGGGTGGTGCATTTCTTTTTTGGCTGGGTGTTCGTTTTCACCATGTTCGTCTGGTTTCTGGCCAGCTTCATCAATGGGCATATTCGCCGCGATATCGTGCCGCTGGGTGACGATCTCAAAGGGGTGCCCAAGGATGTGGCCGACCATGCGCGGCTGCGGTTTCACCATGGCCGCAGCTATGGACCGCTGCAGAAGCTGAGCTATTTCGGCGTGTTCTTCATCCTCTTTCCGTTGATCGTTTTGACGGGGCTGACCATGTCGCCGGGCATGAATTCCATTGCGCCGTTCCTGCTCGATATTTTTGGCGGGCGGCAGACGGCGCGGACGATCCATTTCGTGGTCATGGTGCTGCTGGTGGGGTTCTTCATCATCCATATCGCCATGGTGCTGGCGGCCGGACCACTCAATGAGCTGCGCTCGATGATTACCGGTTGGTATCGCGCCAGCCCCGGCACGCCGGCCAGTGGAGGAGACAAGCCATGAGCGGGTTCAAGCTCAATCGCCGCAAGTTTCTGGGCGCCTCGGCTGCGGCTGGGTCGGGGTTGATCCTGTCGGGGTGTGACCAGTTCGACTTTTTGGGGCAGCGGGATAATCAGGTTCGGGCGGTGCTCGAACAGGCCAATGTGCTGACCTATCAGGTGCAGCGGCGGCTGATCGGGGCGCAGACATTGGCGCGCGAATATTCGCCCAGCGAAATCCGCCAGGGCCAGCGGCCCAATGGGTCGACCAATCCGAGCACGGCGGAATATTCCGCGCTGCGGGCCGCGGATTTTGCCAATTACAAGCTGACCATCAAGGGGATGGTGGAGCAGGAGGTTTCGTTCTCGCTGGCCGAATTGCGCAATATGCCGGCGCGCAGCCAGATCACGCGGCACGATTGCGTCGAGGGCTGGAGCTGTATTGCCAAGTGGACCGGCACGCGGCTGGGGGCGGTGCTGGATATGGCACGGGTGAAGCCCGAGGCGCGGTTCTGCGTCTATCATTGCTACGACAATATCCAGACGTCGCTGGCTGGGGACATTCTCTATTATGAGAGTTCGGACCTGATCGACGCCTATCATCCGCAGACGATCCTGGCTTATGGGCTGAACGATCAGACGCTGCCGGTGGCCAATGGCGCGCCGATCCGGGTGCGGATCGAGCGGGCGCTGGGGTATAAGCAGCCTAAATATGTGCACACGATCGAGCTGGTGGATGACCTGTCGCCGTTCGGGCAGGGCAAGGGCGGGTATTGGCCGGACAATGGCTATGATTGGTATGGCGGGATTTGAAGGGGGATACCCCCTCCTAGCCTCCCCCTGATAGGGGGAGGGACCGCCTTGTGGTTGTGGTGCGATCTCACTCTGAGAGAGCCCCAATCCCGCACACGCAACCCCGCCATGCATCCGCAAAACACGAATTGCCTTGCTATTTCAGCTCGCTTCCCCCATTTAGGCAGCATCGTCGCAGCTGGACATTGCCAGCAAGCCTATCAGCGACGGACTTCTCTTCTTATCGATCCTAGCGGTGAGCGGCGAAGTCAGCCCGGAAAACAGTATGTCCGGGTTCGAGCCAGCACCCGCGCGATATCTCCCTTTTATCGCCCGATTGCGTTTGTTGACCCTCGCCACCGCAGGTGCGGCTGGCGACATGCGCGCTGCATTGTTCTGCGCGCCGCCATGCGCTTGATGCGCAGAAAGACTAAACATTGACTGATTTTACTTCTCTCGGCCTGCCCGCCGTTCTGACCGACAGCCTCACCGCTGGCGGTTTCACCGTGCCCACCAAGATCCAGGCCCAGGCCATTCCCAAGCTGCTCGAAGGCAAGGACCTGATGGGTATTGCCCAGACCGGTTCGGGCAAGACTGCTGCTTTCGGCCTGCCGATCCTGGCGGGTCTGCTGACGCTGACCGGCAAAGCCCGGCCGATGACCACCCGCGCGCTGATCCTGGCGCCGACGCGTGAACTGGCCGTGCAGATCGACGAAAATATCCGCAAATTTGCTGGCTCCAAGATGGCGCTGTCCACCGTGCTCGTGCTGGGCGGCGTGTCGCGCTATCACCAGGTGCAGAAGATTGCCAAGGGCGTCGACGTCGTCGTTGCCACCCCGGGCCGTCTCAAGGACCTGATGGATGACGGCAAGATCAAGCTGAACGAAACCCGTTGGCTGGTGCTCGACGAGGCCGACCGCATGCTCGACATGGGCTTCATCGCCCCGGTCAAGCACATTGCCAAGGCTATCGGCCAGCGCCGCCAGACCATGCTGTTCTCCGCCACCATGGCGCCCGAGATCGCGGATCTGGCCAAGGGCCTGCTGAACGATCCGGTGCGGGTTGACGCTTCGGTTGCCGGCTCCACCGTGGTCAAGATCGACCAGCGCGTGATCCTTTCCGGCGCCAAGGCCAAGCGCGGCGTGCTCAACGAGCTGCTCGCCAGCGAAACCGAAAATATGGAACGCGTGATCATCTTTTCGCGCACCAAGCATGGCGCCGACCGCGTCGCCAAGAATCTCGATCTCGATGGCCACAAGGCCGCAGCGATCCATGGCAACAAGAGCCAGAATGCGCGCCAGAATGCGCTCAAGGGCTTTGCTTCCGGCGACGTGCGCATCCTGGTGGCGACCGATATCGCCGCCCGCGGCATCGACGTGCCCGGCATCACCCATGTGGTGAATTACGAGCTGCCGGATGACCCGGAAAATTATGTGCACCGTATTGGCCGCACCGGCCGTAACGGGGCTTCGGGCATTGCCATTACCCTGTGCGATGGCACCGAGCGCGGCAAGCTGCGCGATGTGGAACGCCTGATCCGCCGCACGCTGCCGGTGTCGGGCGACCTGCATCTGGGCAATGATACCGGCGTCAATGAAGCACCGCGTTCAGCTTACAAGAAGCCCTCCGGTGGCCGTCCGGGTCCGCGTTCGGCCAAGAACCCGCGCCAGCAGGTGGATCGCCGTTCGCCCGCCGAGCGTCGTCCCTTTGCGGAATTCGGCAGTGAGGGCAAGAGCCAGCCGCATCACCAGCCGTCGGAAACGCCGCGTGCCCGTCCGGCTGAAGCTGGTCGGACCCGTCCGGTGGAAGCTGCCCGCACCCGTCCGGCCGAGGCGCCCCGCGCTGCCCGGCCTGAGGGCCAGGTCAATCGCGTGCGCCGCGATCTTGAAACCGGCAAGCCGATCGGCGCCAAGCCCGACGCCAAGAAGCAGCGCTGGGGCAAGGCCCAGAAGGATGCAGCCCGCACCAATGGCCGCTCCAATGTGGATCGCCAGCGCGGCCGCGCATAAAGCGGCACGGAATCGGATATGAAGAGGGCGGCCCCAGTGGCCGCCCTTTTTGCTTTTGGAGGCTGCCATGACGACAATCGCCATTATTGGACCGGGCGCGATCGGGGGGACGCTGGCCGCATGGCTGGCGCAGGATGCGGCGCTCTCGGTGAGTGTCTGCGCGCGGACGCCGTTTGATGAATTGCGGGTCGAGACGCCAGAAGGGGTGATCACGGCCCAGCCCGAGATTTTCACCGATCCCGCCGAGGCCAGGGTGGTGGACTGGGTTCTGGTCTGCACCAAGACCTATGATGCCGATGCCACCAAGCCCTGGCTGGAACGGTTGGTGGGGCCGCAGACGCGGGTGGCAATCGTGCAGAATGGCGTCGAGCATGTGCAGCTGTTTGCCCATCTGGTGCCCGCTCAGAATATTGTGCCGGTTATGATCAACCTGCCGGCGGTGCGCAATGCGCCGGGGCAGATCGTGCAGCACCGGCATGGCATTATCGCGGTGCCGGCCGGGCCGAATGGCGAAGATTTCGCGGCGCTGTTTGCCAAGACCGAGATCGAAGCGGCGGCGCATGAGGATTTTACATCGCAGCTGTGGATCAAGCTGACCGGCAATAGCCACACCATCGTGCCGACGCTGACCCTGCGGGCGACGGGGCCGGTGTGGAACGCGGCGCTGGAAGGCATTGTGCGGGGCGTGGTGGAAGAATGTGCGGCGGTGGGGCGGGCCGAGGGTGCGACGATCCCCCAATCGGTCATCGACAATGCGGTTGAGGCAGCAAAGGCCATGCGGGAGGGCGCCGTGGCCGGCTCCTTCCACGCCGACCGGCTGGCTGGTCACCAGCTCGAGGTGGACGCCCGCAATGGGGTGATCGTGCGGCTGGGCCGCAAGCACGGGATTCCGACGCCGATGAATGGGGTGCTGGTGACGCTGCTGGAGGCTTCGGGGAGCCCCTGGATTTCGGGGTAGGGCTGGGGTCTCTTTCGATCACGCTACCGATGCAAGATAGAGAATATCCCTGGTGCCGCTGCCGGCGGTAGTGGCCGGCGCCAGACGATCGAGGAAGCGGGCGGCCCAGGCTTCGACATTGTGCTCGCGGGCGGCTGCCATGAGCGAGGTCCAGCGGGCGATGCGTTCGTCGAGCGGCATGTCCAGCGCGATGCGCAGGGCTTCGGCCGTTTCGTCGGTGTCGAAAGGATTGACCTCGATGGCGCCATCGAAAATCTCGGCGGCGCCGGCGAAGCGCGAGAGCACCAGTACGCCTGGATCGGCGGGGTTTTGCGAGCCGACATATTCGTGGGCCACCAGGTTCATGCCGTCGCGCAGCGGGGTGACCAGGGCCACCTTGGCGAGGCGATAGAGCCCGGCAAGGCTGGGTTGGCCATAGGCGCGTTTGACATAGGTCAGGGGTTGCCAGTCGGGTTCGGCAAAGCGGCCCATGACGCGGCCGCACATGGCGTCGAGGGCGTCGCTGGTTTCCTGATATTCCTTGATGGTGTCGCGCGAGGGCGGCGCCACCTGCAGCATATGCACGTGGCGGCGGAAGCGGGCATTGTTGGCGAGCAGCTTTTCATAGGCTTCGACGCGTTGCGGTAGGCCCTTGGAATAATCGAGCCGGTCGACGCCCAGGATCAGCTTTTGCTCGCGCAGCACGCGCTCCATGCGCTTGACCATCTTGGTCGCGGCGGGGCTGACCGAGAGCTTGGCAAAGGCGTCGGGATCCGAGCCGATGGGGAAGGAATCTACCTCCGTGCGGCTGAAGTCCACCGTTTTGAGCGGATTGCCCGAGAGCGAGGAGGGCGATTGGTGATCGGCGAATTCGGTGAAGGCGGCGACGTCGCGCTTGGCCTGCATGCCCACGAGGTCGTAGCGCGACAGGTCGCGCATCAGGTCATTGTGGTGGGGGATGGCGTAGAGCGCGTCGGAGGTGGGGAAGGGGATGTGGAGGTAAAATCCGATGCGGTTGCGGGCGCCCAGATTGCGCAATTCGCTGGCCAGCGGGATCAGGTGATAATCATGCACCCAGATCACGTCATCGGGCTTGAGCAGGGGCAGCAGGGCGCGGGCGAATTGCACATTGACGCGGCGATAGCCCTCATACCAATGGGCCTCGATGGTGGCGAGATCGAGCCGCAGGTGGAAGCTGGGCCACAGGATCGAGTTGGAAAAACCGGCATAATAATCGTGGTGATCGTCGCGCGTCAGATCGATCTGGGCGACGGAGAGGCCATCGATATCCTCGAAGCGCGCCTCGCGCTCGGGCTGCTCGACCAGGCGCCCCGACCAGCCGAACCAGAAGCCTTCGCGTTCGCTGAGGGTCTTGCGCAAGGCAACAGCCAAGCCGCCCGCGGCGGGGCCTTTTCCCGGCGTGCGATTGGAAACGACGATCAAACGGCTCATATGTTTTTGCCCCTATTTTAGTCCAGACGCCGAACTGCAGCTCCGCAAAGGGGGATGCAGTTCAGGCGCTTTAATGCGTTCGTTCATATTCCCGGTCGCGGGCGACGATGTCGCCCAGGCCCTGCAGCAGGGCGTGGACTGAGGCGACATTGGCGATGCGCATGCGGGCTGAGGTTTCGCCTTCGCCCAGCTTGATGCCGACGCCACCCAATTCCTGGGCGGCGATGAAGCCATCTTCGTCGGTGGTGTCATCGCCGATGAAAATCGGCAGGCGGCCGAGGAACGGTTCTTCCTGCATGAAGGCGCGGAGGGCCGTGCCCTTGCTCATGCTGCGAGGGCGGGCCTCTATGACCATCTTGCCGGCGACCAGAGTGAAATCGGGAATGCCGTTGACGGCTTCTTCCATGGCGTGGCGGCAGACGTCTTCGAGCTCGGGCGCCTGGCGATAATGCAGGGCAACGGCGCCTTCCTTGGCTTCGAGCACCAGATCGGGGTGCGTTTGGATCAACGGCTCAATGGCATGGGCGATTTCCTCGGCGGCGAGGACAGCGGCGGGATCGACGGTTTCAACAAACCCGTCGGCGCGGCGGCGCTGGGTGCCGTGGGCGCCGGCGACAGGCAGCGTGAGCGGGGCCAGATATTTGTCGATATCCTCGATCTCGCGGCCGGTGAGGACGGCAAAGGCGCTGTCGAGTTCGCGCGCGGTGCGCTCAAGCTGATGGGCCAGCGATACGGGAACATCGATGCCGTCCGGCGTTTCGGCCAGCTCGACCAATGTGCCGTCGAAGTCGGTGAAGATGGCCAGACGCGGGATGGCGTGCGGCTCTACCTGGTCGATCTGGGACATGACGTGCCTCGGAAGGGAACAATTCTGAAGCATCAACGCATGGTGCGGCGATTGGTTCGGCATGGCTGGTATGTGGGGAGTGTTGTTCCTCCCTCAGGCCAGTGGAATGCCTTTGTTGCCCTTGTCCTTCTGGTATGCCGCGGAGAGGTCGGCATAGAGGGCGTTTACGTCATCAAAGCGGGCCAGCAGGGTTTCACGGTGGCCACGGTCGAGACCGGCGATCATGCGGGCGATGTTGTGGCTGGTCCAATATTGGTTGGTGGCGTTGTAGAGCGGGCGGTCGGGGGAGACGGTGCCGGTTTCAGGGTCCGGCGTCGCATAGACCGCCTTGAGGATCTGGATGTCATAGGGGATGGCAAAGCTGTCGCGGCTGTCTTCGTGGCTGAACAGGAAATAGAAATTGTCGAAGCCGGACCAGGTGATGCCCGAGAGGCAGAGCGAGCAGGGCTCGTGGGTGGCAAGGAAGAGGCAATCCTTGGTGTCGGGGCGTTGGTCGGCGGGGAGTTCGAAGAAGCGCTTGATGGCGTGCATTTCGCCATGCCAGAGCGGGTTTTCGATCTCGTTATTGGTTTCGGCCACCACCACCGAGAGGTCGGATTTGCGCAGGATGGCCGCTCCGAACAGCTTGTTGCCGCGCGCTACGCCCGCTTGAGTGACAGGCGCAATATCCTGCTCGATGACGTCGAGCAGGCGATCAATGAGACCGGCAGAATCCATCTTCAGCTTTCTATTGGGCGGCGTGCAGCACGACCAGCGCGGTGCCGCCGGCGTCGTTGAGGTGGAGGATATTGCCCTTGATCTCGTAGCCTGCGGTCGCGGCAAGGGCGGCGAAGAGGGCGGCTTCCTGCGCCATGATGTCGGGAGCGCAGGCCATGCGGGTGCCGGCAACGGGGCCGAATTTGAGGCCATTATCGGCAAAGGCGGCTTCGCTGAAATAGCTGTTGCAGCTGCCATGGCCGCCGGCGCGGCCTTCGGGGGCGATGGAGAGGGTTGGCATGGCCGTGGCCAGCACGGGCGTGCCGCCGATGCTGTCGACGATCCATTCGGTTTCAAAAATGGTGGGCATGATATCGAGCGTGGCGACTGGATCGGCGGGGACGGGCAGGGGCTGCACGATAATGGTGACGGGGGCGATGGCTTGCAGGTTCACCGGCACGGGGGCAGCGTCGCGGAACACAACGGTGTTGCCGGAGAGGATTTCGGCGGAAAGGCCATAGTTCCCGCCGGCCGCGACCACATTGGAGCGCACGTCGAAGGCAAAGGAGAGCGGCACCTGGCCGGGGGCGGCGAGCAGGGCGGTGGCGCCGGCAATGGGCTTGGGTCCCTCGGCGGTGAGCGAGACCAGCGTCACGCGCAGCTGGGCATTTTCCGGCAGGGCGATGCGTTGGCGGTAGGTCACTTCGCCGGAAAAGGTCAGGTCCTCTGCCGCCATGGCGGAGCCAAATCCGGTGGTAAGCAGCAGCAGGGTCAGCACGATCTTGAGCATGGTGTCCTCCCTCTCAAGCTATCGGTCCCAAGGTAACGCCTTGGCAGCATTATGGATGCTCGCCCGCCTGGCTTTCAATCGGCGTTTTTGACGATGAATGGCGCGGGGTAAAGATATTCCTCCAGATTGTTGCCATCGCCGCCGCGATCGACCACGAGGAAATCGCTGTCGCGCTCCAGCGGCGTCAGTACGCCATGCCAGGTGTTCATCGCTATGTTGACGCCCTGGTCCGGCCCGGTGAGGAAGGCGCGGGGCGTACCCGGGATGCCGTCCATGTCAGGCGCGACAATGACGAGGAATGGTCGGTCGGAGAGGGGATAGAAGGCCTGACTGCCCAGGGGGTGCCGCTCGACCAGCTTCAGGTTGAGCGGAATGGCATAGGGCTGGCCGCGGAAGATCGAGATCAGCGGGCGGGGGTTGTCACCGGCCAATTGCACATTGGCCAGGTCGTGAAAGCGCTCGGTCATGCCGGCATTGATGGGGTAGTGATGGGCGCCGGCCGTCTGGATCACCTGGCCGAAGGGCGCGAAGGCTTCCGGGGTCAACGGCTCGATGAGGATGGCCGGGGCGCTCATCAGCGCAGGCTCAGCTGCATGTGGCGGTTGACGTCCTTATAGAGCAGATAGCGGAACCGGCCGGGGCCGCCGGCGTAGCAGGCCTGAGGGCAGAAGGCGCGCAGCCACATGAAATCGCCGGCCTCGACCTCGACCCAATCGCGATTGAGCCGATAGACCGCCTTGCCTTCGAGCACGTAAAGCCCGTGTTCCATGACGTGAGTTTCCTCGAACGGGATCGAGGCGCCGGGTTCGAGCGTGACGATATTGACATGCATGTCGTGGCGCAGGTCGGTGGGCTCGACAAAGCGGGTGGTGCCCCAGCGATCGTCGGTGCCGGGCATCCAGCGGATGGGGGTATCGCGTTCATTGGCGACAAAGGCGGTGGGCGCCTCGATGCCCTCGACGGCCTCGTAGCGCTTGCGCAACCAGTGGAAACGGGCGGGTGCGGCGCTGGTGTTAAACAGGGTCCAGACGCAGCCGGGGGGCAGGAAGGCATAGCCGCCTGCGGTCAGCAGGTGGGGCTGGCCGTCGATGGTGAGGCTGACTTCACCCTCGACCACGAAGAGTACGCCTTCTGCTCCCGCATCGGGCTCAGGCCTGTCGCTGCCGCCACCGGGCAGGACTTCCATGATGTATTGCGAAAAGGTCTCGGAAAAGCCCGAGAGCGGGCGGGCGATGACCCAGGCGCGGGTGTCCTGCCAATGCGGCAAATAGCTGGTGACGATGTCGCGCATCACCCCATGCGGGATGACCGCATAGGCCTCGGTGAAGACGGCGCGGCCGGTGTGGAGGGCGGTCTGGGCGGGCAGGCCAGCAGACGGGGTGGCATAGGTTGAATCGGCCATAATATTCCCAGCGTTCAGGCAGTCTGGCGATAATCGGCGACGATGCGGCCGGCGGCAAGGGCTTCCCGCTCATAGAGTGCCTTGCGCCAGGTTTCCTTGAGCGCTGCGGCATACCAATCCTGCATCGAGGGCAGGGCCAGCAGGCCCTGGGCATAGGCAGCGGCAGGGGCGCTGAGCTTAAGATCGTAGATCTGCACGCGGAAGGCGACGGCGCTGAAGAAGGCGTCAACGGCGGTGAATGTCTCTCCGGCAAGGAAGGGCCCGCCGAAGCGGGTGAGGCCGTCGTTCCATAGCGCGTCGATGCGGGCGATGTCATTGGCGAGGCCGTCAGGAATGGCCGAGAGCTCGACCCGGATGCCGACATTCATGCCGCAGATATTGCGCAGGTGGGGAAAGCCAGAATGCATTTCGGCGGCGGCCGAACGCGCAAAGGCGCGGGCGATTTTGTCGGCCGGCCAGACCTGTTCATGGCTTTCGGCCAGGTATTCGGCGATGGCGAGCGAGTCCCAGACCAAGGTGTCGCCATCGATGAGGCAGGGGAAACGGCCGCTGGGCGAAACGTCGCCAAAAGCCAGGGTCGGACCATCGTTGAAGGGTCGCAGCTGTTCGTCGAAAGGGATGCCGAGTTCGCGCATCAGCACCCAGGGACGCAGCGACCAGGACGAATAATTCTTGTTGGCGATGTAGAGCTTGAACATGGGACCCTCCAATGGCCGTGGCGTAGCGTCTCGGCAGAGTCGAAGCAAGTCAGGCCGGCGTCTCCACCTGCCGTTTGAGCTTGCTCAGCATGGCGGCGGCATAGGTGGCGTAGGGGCCGATCCAGCGCTCGTGCAGGGCGTGGATGGGCAGGGCGTCGAGATGGTTCCAGCGCTCGCGGCCGCGCCGTTCGACCACGATCAGCCCAGCGTCTTCCAGCACCTTGAGATGCTGCATCACGGTGCAGCGGTCGAGCTCGGGTAGCAGATCGCAGAGCATGCCGGTGGTGCGGGGTTCATCCTTGAGTAGATCGAGGATGTGCCGACGGGCGCGGTGGCTCAGGGCCTTGAAGATGCTGTCGTTTTCGTCTTCAGTTGACATGTTATATTTTTATAACATATCGTGGGTGCAGTCAAGCATGAGGAGAGACGAAATGGCTTATGATTTCAGGGTCAGTGGGCGCATCGCCAAGCCGGTGCATGAGGTGTTCGAGGCCGTGGCGGACCCCAAGCAGCTATCGGGCTATTTCACCACGGGCGGCGCCAAAGGGCGGCTGGAGACTGGCGCGACGGTGAGCTGGGACTTTGCCGATTTCCCCGGGGCCTTTCCGGTGAAGGTCGAGCGGGTCGAGAAAGACAAGGAAATCGTGCTGCATTGGCAGGCGGCCGATGATGGCGGGCCGGCTTATGACACGACGGTCACCATGAGCTTTTCGGGGCTCGATGACGGCCGGACACTGGTGACGATCGCGGAGAAGGGCTGGCGCGACGGCGATGCCGGGCTCAAGGCGGCCCTGGGCAATTGCGAGGGTTGGACCGGCATGCTGTGCGCGCTCAAGGCCTATATCGAGCACGGCATCAATCTGCGCGAGGGATTTTATAAGTGAGCGCGGAGATCGGCGGCGGCATCAATATTGCCATGAAGGTGCCCACCCATTGCTACGAGGCCACATTGGCGTTCTACCGGGATACGCTCAAGCTGCAGCGCGTTCCGGAGAAGCCGGATGTGGTCGGCTTCATCTATGGACCGAACCGGCTATGGATCGACCAGGTGCCGCAATTGTCGCAAGCCGAGGTGTGGCTCGAGCTGTTTACGCCGGATTTTCCCGCCGCGGCAAACGCATTGGAGGGGGCGGGTGTGGTTCGCAATGATGGCATCGAACCGCTGGGCGAGGGTTTCGCGGGCGGGTGGTTCTTTAATCCGGCTGGTATCGTGCATCTGGTGCGCACGCCGGACGCCTGGTAACGCGGCGTTAGGCTTACCAAATCATCAACTATTGGCGCGCATGATGGTGCTCATGAGTGAACATGAGCACCATAGCGGGCGGCAAACGGCGGACTGGCTGCGGCACAATGTGCCCTGGCTCGGGCTGTTGGCCTTGCTGGCCACCCTGTTGCGGGAAGCCGACCTGCCGGATTTACGGCAGGATCGCCTTTAGCCGCAGCAGCGCAATGCGTTCGACCTGCGCGCAGGCCGCTTTGAACTCTTCGGCGGCGCTGTTGGTGATGCGTGCCTCGAAGGCGGCCAGGATCGAGGCCTTGGTATTGTCCTTGACCGCGATGATGAACGGGAAGCCGAATTTTTCTACATAGGACGTGTTGAGCGCGGTGAATTTCTCACGCTCGGCATCGGTCAGGGCATCGAGCCCGGCTGAGGCCTGTTCTTCGGTCGAGGCTGCGGTCAGCCGCTTGGCGGCGGCCAGTTTGCCGGCCAGGTCGGGGTGGGCACGTAGCACGGCCAGGCGTTCTTCGTCAGTGGCTAGGCGGAACTGGGTGCGCAGCGCGAATTGCAGGCCGATGGCGGTGTCATTGACCGGGGCCAGTTCGCCCTCCCAGGCGCGTTCGGCAATCCAGGGGGAGTGCTCGAAGATGGAGCCGAATTTTTCGACGAACTCGGCTTTGGGCAGCTGGGACGGGATGAATTCGGGCGCCTGGTAAGGATGCTCTTTGGCCCAGTGCTGGGCGATCTCGAGGCGGGTGGGGACCCAGACTTTGTCGAAGCTTTTGATGTAGTCGACGAACTTTTTGAGCCCTTGGAAGCGGCCGGGCTGGCCGACCAGGCGGCAATGCAGGCCGATCGACATCATTTTGGGCGAGCCGGCCTGGCCCTCGGCATAGAGGCAGTCGAAACTGTCCTTGAGGAACTGGAAATATTCCTCGCCATTGTCAAAGCCTGAGGCGGTGACGAAGCGCATGTCATTGGCCGAAAGCGTATAGGGAATGATCAGTTGCGGATTGCCCTGATGCACGCGCCAATAGGGCAGGTCGTCGTCATAGGTGTCCGAGATATAGGCAAAGCCACCGGCCTCTGAGACCAGATCGACCGTGTTGAGTGAGCAGCGGCCGGTGTACCAGCCCAGGGGGCGCTCGCCCGTCGCGATGGTGTGGAGGCGGATTGCCTCGGCGATCTGCTGGCGCTCGACTTCGGGCGTCATGTCCTTGTGTTCGACCCATTTATAGCCGTGGCTGGCGATTTCCCAGCCGGCGTCCTGCATGGCGGCAAGCTGGGTGGGCGCGCGCATCAAGGCGGTGGCGACGCCATAGATGGTGACGGGCAGGGCGGCTTCGGTAAACAGGCGATGCAGCCGCCAGAAGCCGGCCCGCGCGCCATATTCATACATGGATTCAACGTTCCAATGGCGCTTGTCGGGCCAGGGCGCAGCGCCCACCACGTCGACGAGGAACGCCTCGGACGCGGCGTCGCCATGCAGGATATTGTTTTCCCCACCCTCTTCGTAATTGAGCACGAATTGCACCGCCACATGCGCGCCGCCGGGCCAATTGGCATTGGGCGGAGTGGGGCCGTGGCCGTGCATGTCGCGGGGGTAACGCATTGGACTGTCTCGTGGAAAGGTCGGAGGGAGGCGGTAAGGTAAGCAGATGTGGACGCGGGGCGCTAGATGCCCTGGCGCAGGGCTCACACCGCCCCCGGCAGCGACACGCCTTCGAAATAGCCTTTGGCATGGTCGAAAAATATCGCGGGGGCCAGGTGCAATGCGCTGCCGCCGCGGACCAAGATGCCGAAGCGGTTGGTGGGCAGGCCGCTGTCTTCGAGCGGGCGGAAGACCAGGGTGCCGCGCTCGATTTCGTTCTGGGCGCCGATGGGGGTCATGATCGAGGCGTAGTGGCCGCCCAGAGCCAGCTCGACCATGAGGCGGATAGAATCGACTTCGACCAGCGGGGGCAGGATGGTGGCGGAGCCGCGCAGGAAGGGCTCGATGACTTCGCGGATGGAGATTTCGGGCTTGGCCACGGCCAGGGGATGCTCGATGCATTGGCGGAAGGTGAGGTGTTTGCTGGCGGCCAGCGGGTGGTCCGGCGCCATCACCGCGCCGATCCGCACGTCGCGGCGGAAGGCAACGTCGATCTGGCGGGGCGGCTTGGCGATAAAGCCCAGCCCGATATCGACGCGCTCGTCCAAGAGCCGCTCGATGACGCCCGAGGAGGAGGTGAGCGAGACATCGAGGTTCAGCCGGGGATAGCGCCGGCCGAAATCGGTGATGAGGCGGGGCAGGAAGGATAGGCCAATGCTTTCCGCCGCCGCGATGCGCACCGAGCCGGATTTGATGCCGCGCAGCATCTCGATTTCGGACACTGCCGCCTCGATGGGCGCGGCCAGCCGGCGCGAGTGACGGAACAGGATTTCGCCCGCCGGGGACAACCGCAGGCGCCGTTTTTCGCGGATGAAGAGGGCAATTCCCAAGGCATCTTCGAGCTGAGCGACCTGCCGCGTGATGGCCGATGAGGCGATATCGAGGCGTCGCGCCGCCTCGCGGATCGACAAATGCGTCGCCACGGCGTTGAAATAGATCAGCGATGGCTGGTGGAATACCCGCGCCAAAAGGCCCGTGGAAAGGGCGTGTTCGCGGGGGCGGTCCGGTGGCTTTGGTTTGGAATCCATGATTTTACAATGCTGCCGATTTGGCAGCATAATGCTCCCAAATTGAGAGTATCAAGAACAATTCCACGCGCGCTATGGTTTGGGCGGGGACGACGCAAGGAGCAGCTTATGGCGGGTAATGCACGCCTGACGACGCACGTATTGGATACGATGCATGGCAAGCCGGCCAAGGGGATGCGGCTTGAGCTGCTCTATGTGCATGGCGACCATACGCATCACATTACCGATAGCTATACCAATGGGGATGGTCGGGTCGATCAGCCGCTGCTGGACGAGCAGCAGTTCCAGCATGGCGAATATGAAATCCATTTCCATGTCGGGCAATATTTCGAGCGCCTGGGCGTGGAGCTGGAGGCGCAATTCCTCGACGTCGTGCCGATCCGGTTCACGATTTCCGAGGACAAGCATTATCACGTGCCGCTGTTGGTCAGCCCCTTTGCCTATTCGACCTATCGGGGGAGCTAGGGCATGGCCGAGATCGCCAACGCCATCCGCTTCATCCTCAATGACGAGGAAATCGCGCTGACCGATGTGGCGGCCGATACGACGCTGCTCGATTTCCTGCGGCTGGAAAAGCGGCTGCGCGGTTCCAAGGAAGGTTGCGCCGAGGGCGATTGCGGGGCTTGCACCGTGTTGGTCGGGCGACTTGCTGGCGACGAGATGATCTATGACTCGGTCACCGCCTGCATCCGCTTTGTGGGGAGCCTGCACGGCACTCATGTGGTGACGGTGGAGCATTTGCGCGCCAAGGATGGCACGCTGCATCCCGTGCAACAGGCCATGGTCGATCAGCATGGTAGCCAATGCGGGTTTTGTACGCCGGGCTTTGTGATGAGCCTTTATGGGCTGTGGATGCGCGATCCCCATCCGAGCCAGCCGGCGATTGAAAAGGCATTGCAGGGCAATCTCTGCCGCTGCACCGGCTATGCGCCGATCATTCGCGCGGCCAAGGCGATTTCCTCCTATGGCGCGCCGGAGGCCGATCCGCTGCGGGCCGAGCGCATTGCGCTCAAGGGCAAGATCAAGGCGATCCATGATGGGCGCCGGGTCGAGATTGCCGACCAGATTATTGTGCCGGCGAGCCTTGATGATTTCGCTGCGGTTTATGAGGCCAATCCGGGCGCGACCATTGTTGCCGGCTCGACCGATGTGGGGCTGTGGGTCACCAAATTCATGCGCCGCATCGGCCCGGTGATTTTCATCGGCCATTTGCAAGAGCTCAAGCGCATCGCGGAAAACGACAGCGAATTGCGGCTTTATGCCGGCGTCAGCTATTCGGAAGCCCTGCCGTCCATAGCGGCCAATTTCCCGCAATTGAGCGAATTGTGGGATCGCATTGCGGGCGAGCAGATCCGCAATATGGGGACGATCGGCGGCAATATCGCCAATGGCTCGCCGATTGGCGACACGCCGCCGCCGCTGATCGCGCTGGGCGCCAGGCTGCATCTACGGCGCGGCGAGCATCGTCGCGAGATCAAGCTTGAGGACTATTTCCTCGCCTATGGCAAGCAGGACCGTCAGCCGGGCGAGTTCGTCGAAAGCGTCACCATTCCCTATCTGCCGGCGGGCGAGCATTTCGCCACCTACAAGATTTCCAAGCGGCGCGAAGAGGATATCTCGGCGCTGTGCGGGGCGTTCCGCGTTTTCGTGAGTGATGCCGGCGTGGTCGGCATGGTTCGCATTGCCTTTGGTGGCATGGCGGCGACGCCCAAGCGTGCTAAGGCCGTGGAAGCGGCTTTGGTGGGCAAGCCGTGGACGCTGGAGACGGTGGAAGCGGCTATCGGGACTTTCGCTGAGGATTATCAGCCGATTTCCGACATGCGCGCCTCGGCCGAGTATCGCCTGCTGACGGCGCAAAACCTGCTGCTGCGGTTTTTCCATGAGACGAATGGGCATGGGCAGAGATTGCGGCGGGCGGTGGCGTGATGAACAAGCACCCGACCATTTCCCGCTCGACCCTGCACGAATCCACCCGCCATGATAGCGGGCCCAAGCATGTGTCCGGCTCGGCCGAATATATCGATGACATGATCGAGCCGGCCGGCACGATGCATGCTTATCTCGCGCTGTCGACCAAGCCGCATGCCGAGATTGTTGCCATCGACTATGCGGCGGTCAAAGCCGCGCCCGGCGTGATTGGCGTGCTCACCGCCGAGGACATTCCCGGCGAGAATGACGTTTCGCCCAGCCACAAGCATGACGAGCCGATCTTTGCCGCGGGCAAGGTGCATTTCTGGGGCCAGCCGCTGTTTGCCGTGATCGCGGAAACCCGCGACCAGGCGCGGCGGGCGGCGCATCTCGCCAAGGTCGAGTATAAGGACCTGCCGTTCGCCCTTGATGTCCGCGCCGCACAGGCCGCGGGCGGGCAATTGGTGACTGAGCCGCTTAAGCTCGAGCGGGGCGACGTCGCGGCGGGCTTTGAAAAATC
This sequence comes from Devosia sp. ZW T5_3, assembly GCF_044987315.1. Classification (NCBI taxonomy): domain Bacteria; kingdom Pseudomonadati; phylum Pseudomonadota; class Alphaproteobacteria; order Hyphomicrobiales; family Devosiaceae; genus Devosia; species Devosia sp. ZW T5_3. The sequence goes on along the minus strand of NZ_JBJDRE010000006.1, from coordinate 122,920 downwards.
GCCGCGCCGGGTCAAGGGCAGCGTCACCATTGGCGGGCAGGATCACTTCTATCTTGAGGGCCAGATCGCCATGGCCGTGCCGGGCGAGGACGAGGACGTGACCGTCTTTTCCTCCACCCAGCATCCCAGCGAAGTGCAACTGATGGTGGCGCATGTGCTCAATATTCAGCAGCATGCGGTGACGGTGAATGTGCGTCGCATGGGCGGCGGCTTTGGTGGCAAGGAAACCCAGGGCAATCTGTTTGCGGCCGTCGCGGCCGTTGCAGCCAAGAAATGGAACCGCGCCTGCAAAATCCGGCCCGACCGCGACGGCGACATGACCGCCACCGGCAAGCGGCACGATTTCGTGGTCGATTACGATGTCGGCTATGACGAGACGGGCAAGATCCGGGCGGTCAACGCGGTTTATGGCGCGCGCGCCGGCTTTTCCTCGGACCTTTCCGGCCCCGTCACCGACCGGGCTTTGTTCCATGCCGACAATGCCTATTGGTATCCGGCGGTGCGGGTGCGGTCCGAGCCGCTTTATACCAATACCGTTTCCAACACGGCTTTTCGCGGCTTTGGTGGTCCACAGGGCATGATGGCGGCTGAGCGCTGGATCGAGGATATTGCCTATGATCTGGGCTGCGACCCGCTCGATATCCGCAAGGCCAATTTCTATGGCACCGACAGCGAGAATGTGACGCCGTATCACCAGGTGGTGGAGGACAATATCGTCCATCGCGTGGTGGACGAATTGGAGCAATCCTCGGACTATCAGGCCCGGCGCAAAGCGATCCTTGAGTACAATGCGGGCAGCGCTATCCTTAAAAAGGGTATTGCGCTGACGCCGGTCAAATTCGGCATTTCCTTCACGGCCACCTGGTATAATCAGGCTGGCGCGCTGGTGCATGTCTACAAGGATGGCTCGATCCATCTCAGCCATGGCGGCACCGAAATGGGGCAGGGGCTCTATATCAAGGTGGCGCAGGTTTTGGCCGATGCCTTCTGCGTCGGGCTCGATGCCATCAAGATCATGGCGACCTCGACTGGCAAGGTGCCGAACACCTCGGCCACCGCCGCTTCGTCGGGCTCCGATCTCAATGGCATGGCAGCCTGGGACGCAGCGCGGCAGATCAAGGCGCGGCTCGTCACCCATGCGGCCAAGCTCTATCAATGCGATGAAGCGGCGGTGGAGTTTGTGCCCGGCGGCATTCAGGCGGGCGAGCAATTCGTGGAATTCGCCGAGCTGATTGCCTCGGCCTATCTCAATCGCGTGCAGCTTTCCGCTGCCGGTTTCTACCAGACGCCGAAAATCCACTGGGACCGGGCGACGGGGCGCGGGCATCCGTTCTATTATTTCGCCTATGGCGCTTCGGTCAGCGAGGTCACGATCGATACGCTGACGGGCGAATATGTCGTGGACCGGGTGGATATTCTCCACGATGTCGGTCGCTCGCTCAATCCGGCTATCGATATCGGGCAGGTCGAGGGTGGGTTCGTGCAGGGCATGGGGTGGCTGACCACTGAAGAGCTAGTGTGGGACGACAAGGGCCAGTTGCGCACCAAGGCGCCGTCTACCTACAAGATTCCGGTGGCGAGCGATGTGCCGCCGATTTTCAATGTGCGGCTGGCCGAATGGTCGGTCAACAAGGAGCCGACCATTGGCCGCTCCAAGGCCGTGGGCGAGCCGCCGTTCATGCTGGCGATGAGTGTGGTTGAGGCGCTGTCCATGGCGGTGGCGAGCGTGGCGGACTATAAAATCGCGCCACGGCTGGATACGCCGGTAACGCCCGAACGAGTGCTGATGGGGTGCGAACGGCTGAAGCGGGAGGCGCGGGGGTGACGGCTTTGTGCCAAGACCGCCGACCCCCACTTCCAACCTCTTCCCGCAGGGGGGAGGCCACCCTATGACCCGCTCCGCCGAACTCGCCGATTTTCTCGCCGCGCACCGCACCATCATCGCCTCTGAACTCACCTCCGTGCGGGGCTCGTCGCCGCGTGAGCAGGGGACGTTCATGCTGGTCAGCATGGGCTCGATTTTCGGCACGATTGGCGGTGGGGCGCTCGAATACATGGTCATCGACCATGCTCGCCGCCTGATCGCCGAGGGGCGGGCCGAAGAGGCTATGGATGTGCCGCTGGGTCCGGAAATCGGGCAGTGTTGCGGTGGCCGGGTCGGGGTCAGCCTGCGCCATGCCGATGCGGTTGTGCGGGCCAATCTGGTCGAACGCATTGCCGCCGAAGAGGCCAGGGAACCGCAGATCTATATTTTTGGCGCCGGGCATGTGGGCCGAGCGCTGGCGCAGATTCTGGCGCTGCTGCCGGTGCGGTCCGAAGTGATCGATACGCGGCAGGAGGAATTGAGCACTTTGCCGCCGGGCGTGGCGTGGCGGCGCGTGGCCATGCCCGAGGCTGTGGTGCGGTCGGCGCCGCAGGGGAGCAGCTATGTCGTGCTCACTCATGATCATGCGCTGGATTTCCTGATCGTGGCGGAAGCGCTGAAGCGCAGCGACAGTCCCTATGTCGGTATGGTGGGGTCGCAGACCAAGCGCGCCAAATTCTCCAGCTGGTTTGCTGCCGAAGGGGGCGATCCGGCATTGCTCGCGCGGCTGATTTCTCCTATTGGCCGCCAAGGGCTTGGGGATAAAAGGCCTTCGGTCATTGCAGCACTGGCGGCGGCAGAAATTATGGTCCACATTGGGCAGTGGGAAGCTGAAACTGCGCGGGCACGCGCCCCCACAAAACTGGGGGCGGTGATTGGACGCTAGTATGCCGTATCGGCTGGAATTGACCGGTATCACCAAGCGCTTTCCCGGCGTGCTCGCCAACGACAATGTCAGTTTTGCGGTCAAGCCAGGCGAAATCCATGCGCTGCTGGGCGAGAATGGCGCAGGCAAATCCACCCTGGTCAAGATGATCTATGGGATCATGCAGCCCGATGCCGGCGAAATCGCCTGGGACGGGCAGGTGGTGAGCGTCGCCAATCCCAAGGCTGCGCGTAAACTCGGCATTGGCATGGTGTTCCAGCATTTCTCGCTGTTTGAAGCGCTGACGGTGCTGGAAAACATCGCCCTGGGCATGGACGCCAAAATTCCGGCGCGCGACCTTGAGGCCCGCATTCGTGAGGTGATGAGCACTTACGGCCTGCTGCTCGATCCGCATCGCACCGTGGCGACGCTGTCGGTGGGTGAGCGCCAACGCATCGAAATTGTGCGCGCTTTGCTGCTCGATCCGAAATTGCTGATCATGGACGAGCCCACTTCGGTGCTGACGCCGCAGGAGGTCGAGCAATTGTTCGACGTGTTGCGCAAGCTCGCGGCGCAGGGCTGTTCGATCCTCTACATTTCCCACAAGCTGCATGAAATCAAAGCTCTATGCGATACGGCAACGATCCTGCGCGGCGGCAAGCTGGTCGATACCTGCGATCCCAAGCAGGAGACTAGCCGCTCCATGGCAGAGAAGATGATCGGTGCGGGTCTCAAGGATATTGTGCGCCAGCCGGGCCGCAGCATGGGCCTGCCCAAGCTGGTCGTGTCGCGGCTTTCCACCAAGAAGACCGGGCATTTCGATGTGCCGGTCGACAATGTGAGCTTTACCGTCCGGGCCGGGGAGATTTTCGGCATTGCCGGGGTCGCCGGCAATGGGCAGAACGCTTTGCTCGATGCGTTGAGTGGCGAAATCATTGGCGATGACAAGGATGCCGTGACCATTGATGGCTATCCGCTGGGCCTACTCGACACGACCGGGCGGCGCAAGCGCGGCCTTTGTGCGGTGCCTGAGGAACGCAATGGCCATGCGGCGGTGGGCGATTTTTCGCTGAGCGACAATTCGGTGCTGACGGCGCGCGACCGGCTGGGCATGGTCATGCTGGGGCTGATCAATTCAGGCGCCGCCAAGACCTATACCGGCAAGGTGATTGCCGATTTCGCCGTCAAGGCGCTGGGGCCGGGCTCGACTGCGGGTTCGCTCTCGGGCGGGAATTTGCAAAAATACATTATGGGCCGCGAAATCCTGCAAAAGCCCAGCGTGCTGGTGGTCAGTCAGCCGACCTGGGGCGTTGATGCGGGTGCTGCCGCGGCGATCCATCAGGCATTGGTCGATCTGGCGGCGGCGGGCTCCGCCATTGTGGTGATCAGCCAGGATCTGGATGAACTGCTGGCGCTGTGCGACACGCTGGCGGTGATCAATCTGGGGCGGCTATCGGCGTCCCAGCCGGTGGGCGAAGTGTCGGTGGAAGAGATTGGCCTGTTGATGGGCGGAGTGCATGGCACGATGGAGGTCGCTGATGCAGTTCCGGCTTGAAAAGCGCCAGGAGCCGTCCCGGCTCATGCTCTATACGACCCCGATTGCGGCCGTGTTGCTGACCATGCTGGTGGGCGCCATCATCTTTTCGCTGATTGGCTATGACGGCATTGGCGCGGTGCGCGAAATCTTCTTCACCCCGCTGACCAATGCCTACAAATGGCAGGACCTTGGCGTGAAAGCCGCGCCGCTGATCATTATCGGAGTGGGGCTGTCCATCGCCTATCGCGCCAATGTCTGGAATATCGGCGCCGAGGGGCAATACATCATCGGGGGTCTCGCCGGCACCTGGGTGGCGCTGGCCACCTATGGCATGACTGGGCCGTGGATTTTGCCGCTGATGATCCTGGCCGGGGTCGTGGGCGGGGCGCTTTATGCGGCCATTCCGGCTTTGCTCAAGACACGCCTCAACGTTAATGAAATCCTGACTTCGCTGATGCTCACCTATGCCTCGGTGCAGCTGATCTATTATCTGATCCGCGCGCCCTGGAAGGACCCGATGGGCATGGGCTTTCCGCAGACGCGGCTCTTCTCCGAGGCGGCACGGCTGCCCAATATCATTCCCGGCACGATCGTGCATCTGGGCGTGCCCATCGCCATTGTGGTGGCGCTGGTGGCCTGGTTCATCATGTCGCGTTCGGTGTTCGGTTATCAGATGCGGGTGGTCGGCGCTGCGCCTCATGCCGCGCGCTATGGCGGGTTTTCCGAGAACAAGACGATCTGGCTGGCCATGCTGGTCAGTGGCGCGCTTGCCGGGTTGGCGGGTGTGCTCGAAGTGGCGGGACCGTTCCAGCGCATGGTGCCGGGCTTTCCCACCAATTACGGGTTCACCGCCATCATCGTGGCGTTTCTGGGCCGGCTCAATCCGCTCGGCGTGATCTTTGCCGGCATTGTCATGGCCATCACCTTTGTCGGTGGCGAAGTGGCGCAGACCACGATTGGCCTGCCCAATGCCGCCACCGGGATTTTCCAGGCCATGGTGCTGTTCTTCCTGCTGGCGGGCGACATTCTGGTGCGCTACCGGCTCAAGCGCGTGGTCAATCAACCGGCGGCGGGGGCGGCGTAGATGGATATCTATATCGCCATCATCGTCACCCTGGTTGGCGCCGCCACCCCGATCCTGATCGCGGCTTTGGGCGAATTGGTCGTCGAAAAGAGCGGCGTGCTCAATCTGGGCGTCGAGGGCATGATGCTGGTCGGGGCCATTGCTGGCTTTGCCGGGCAGTTTTATACGGGCAATCCCTATTTTGCGCTGCTCTGTGGGGCCTTTGCCGGGGCGGCTGCCTCGTTGATCTTCGGGTTTTTGACGCTCAGCCTCTCCGCCAACCAGACCGCGACCGGGCTGGCGCTGACGATTTTCGGCACTGGGTTCTCGGCGCTGGCGGGCGCGCCGTTCTCGGCCAAGCCGGTGCAGTTGATGCGGCCGCTGTTTCCGGCGGAACTGGCGACCCACCCGGTCTGGCGGGTGCTGTTCGGCTATTCATTTCCGGTCTATTTTTCGTTCTTCATGGTGGCGGCGATCTGGTGGTTCCTGCACCGCACCCGCTCGGGGCTGATCCTGCGCGCTGTGGGGGAGAATGATCTGTCGGCCCATTCCATCGGCTATTCGGTCAAGGGCGTGCGCTATGCGGCGGTCATGTTCGGTGGTGCCATGGCCGGCATTGCCGGGGCCTGTTTCCCGCTCATGCTTACCCCCCAATGGGCCGAACGCATGACGGCGGGCCGGGGCTGGATCGCGGTGGCGCTGGTGGTCTTCGCCTCGTGGAAGCCGTTCCGCCTATTGGCCGGCGCTTATCTGTTCGGGCTCGTGATGACCATGGAGCTTTATGCCAAGGCCGGTGGCGGTCCGCTGTCGGTCATTCCATCCGAGCTCTGGGCGGCTCTGCCCTATCTCGCTACCATTATCGTGCTGGTCCTGATTTCGATCCGGCGCGACGCAACCAGCAACGCACCGGCCTGCCTCGGCAAGCCGTTTCTGCCCAGCAATTGAGCCGGCGCCAATGACCGGTTCAATCGAATACGAAAAAGTCATTCAGGAGAGACAAATGACCCTTTCACGGCGCAATATTCTGAAGATCGGCGGCGCTGCCGCGGCCCTGCCGCTGCTCGGCTCCAAGGCTTTCGCCCAGACCGAGCCGCTCAAGATCGGCTTCATCTATGTCGGCACCATCAACGACAATGGCTATAACTACGCCCACAACCAGGGCCGTATCTATGTCGAGGAGCAACTGGGCGACGCGGTCGAGACGACCTATGTCGAGAACGTTCCGGAAGGCCCGGATTGCGAGCGTGTGCTGCGCGAACTGGCCCAGCAGGGCAACAAGCTGATCTTCGCCACCAGCTTCGGCTTTGGTGACTCGGTGATCAAGGTTGCTCCGCAATTCCCCGACGTGAAGTTCGAGCATGCCACCGGCTATATGAAGGCCGACAATGTCGGTCTCTACAATGCCCGGTTCTATGAAGGCCGCGCGGTTTGCGGCACCATTGCCGGCCACATGTCCAAGACCGGCAAGGCCGGCTATATCGGCTCATTCCCGATCCCCGAAGTGGTGATGGGCATCAATGCGCTGGCGCTGAGCGGCCGCCGCATCAACCCCAACTTCACCGTCAAGCCGGTCTATATCTCGACCTGGAACGACCCCGCCAAGGAAGCCGACGCCGCCCGCGCCATGATCGATCAGGGCATCGACATCATCGCCCAGCACACCGACGGCCCGGCAGCCCTGCAGGTTGCCCAGGAGCGCGGCATTATCGGCGGCTTCGGGCAGGGCGCCGACATGAGCGCCTTTGCTCCGGAAACCCAGCTGACCGCCATCATCGACCATTGGGGTCCGCATTACCTGGCCTCGGCCAAGGCCGTGATCGATGGCACCTGGGTGGCCGGCGATACCTGGGAAGGTCTCAAGGAAGACGTGGTCCAGATGGGCCCCTATAACGAGAAGGTGCCGGCCGATGTCGTGGCCGATGCCGAGAAGATCCGCACCGGCCAGATCGACGGCTCGTTCCACATCTTCACCGGCCCGATCAAGGACAATACCGGCGCCGAACGCGTCGCCGCCGGCGTGACCATGACCGATGCCGAACTGCTCAGCATGGACTGGTATGTCGAAGGCGTTGAACAGCCGGTTTAAGGGTTGTTTGACTGAGTTGAGGGGGCGGGCCTGCGCCCGCCCCTTTTCACGACCACCAAGTAGACCTCATCCTGAGCTTGTCGAAGGACGAGGTCGTGGCGCGGTCGGTGGCACGACCTCGTGGTTCGACAGGCTCACCATGAGGTCTACTAAGAGGACTGGTTGATGGGCGATTTTGCAATTTTTTATGAATGGCTGATGTTTGCGGTCCGGTGGCTGCATGTCATCACCGCCATCGCCTGGATCGGCTCGTCGTTTTATTTCATCGCGCTCGACCTGGGCCTGCGCAAGACGCCCAGCCTGCCCCCGCTCGCCCATGGCGAGGAATGGCAGGTGCATGGCGGCGGCTTTTATCACATCCAGAAATATCTGGTGGCGCCCGAATTCCTGCCCGAGCACCTGACCTGGTTCAAATGGGAAAGCTATTGGACGTGGCTGAGCGGTTTCATGCTGCTGGTGCTGGTTTATTATGTCGGCGCCGATATCTATCTCATCGATCGCAATGTGCTGGACGTGCCCAATTGGGCGGCGATCCTGATCTCGATGGGCTCGATCGTGCTGGGCTTCGTGGTCTATAACCGCCTCTGCAAATCACCGCTGGGCGAGAGCCAGAACGGGCTGATGCTGGTGCTGTTCGTGATCCTGACGGCGATGGCCTGGGGCTATACCCAGCTCTTCACCGGCAGGGCGGCGATGCTGCATATGGGGGCGTTCACCGCCTCGATCATGGCGGCCAATGTGGCCATGATCATCATCCCCAACCAGAAGATCGTGGTGGCCGATCTCAAGGCCGGCCGCGTGCCTGACGCCAAATATGGCAAGATCGCCAAGCAGCGCAGCCTGCACAATAACTACCTGACGCTGCCCGTCATTTTCTTCATGCTGTCGTCCCACTATCCGCTGGCCTTTGCCACGCAGTGGAACTGGATCATTGCCTCGCTGATCTTTTTGGTCGGCGTGGTCATCCGGCATTATTTCAACACGCGCCACGCCCGCAAGGGCAATCCGCACTGGACCTGGGCGGTGGCCGTGGTGCTGTTCCTGATCATTGCGTGGCTTTCCACCGCGCCCAAACTGCCGGGCTCGGCGGGAGAGGAGGTGGCGTCTCGGGCGGCCGAACCCTTTCTCGCAGCCAGCCATTTCAAGGACGCCAGCCTGACCGTGCAGACCCGCTGCGCCATGTGCCACACGGCCGAGCCGGTCTGGCCGGGCATTTATGAAGCGCCCAAGAATGTCATTCTCGACAATGACATCGCGGTGGCCAATCACGCCAGGGACATCGCCATTCAGGCCGGCTATTCGCACGCCATGCCGCCGGGCAATGCCACTGAAATGACCACGGCGGAACGCGCCTTGCTGGTCGAGTGGTTCCGCGAAGGCTCGGGCCAATGAGCCGGACCGTCTTACGCGGGCGGGTACTGAGTTTTGTCAGCGAGCCGCAGGGCATTGATGACACGGCGAGCTATCGCTATTTCGCCGATGGTATGGTGGTGATTGCCGATGGCAAGGTGCAGAGCGTCGGCGATTTCGATGCCAGTGTGGTGGGCGAAGCCGAGGTCATCGATCATCGGCCGCACCTGATCCTGCCGGGCTTTATCGATCTGCATCTGCATTATGTGCAGAGCCAGATGATTGCCTCCTATGCCGGTTCGCTGCTGGAATGGCTCAACACCTTCACCTTTGTGGAAGAACAAAAGTTCAGCCAACAGGGGCATGCCGGCGCCGTGGCCTCGGCATTTTATGACGAGCTGATCCGCAATGGCACGACGAGTGCCGTGGCCTATTGCTCTAGCCATCCTCGAAGCGTCGATGCCTTTTTCGCCGAGGCCGAAAAGCGCAATATGCTGATGGTGGGCGGCAAGGTGATGATGGATCGCAATGCGCCCGAAGCGCTGCGCGATAGTGCCCAATCCGGCTATGACGACACCAAGGCTTTAATCGAGCGCTGGCACGGGCGGGGCCGCGGGCTCTATGCCATCTCGCCGCGCTTTGCCATTACCTCGACCCCGGCGCAGCTGGAGGCGTCGCGCGCGCTCGTGGCCGAGCACCCCGAGTGTTATGTGCAGACGCATCTGAGCGAGAATGCCGCCGAGATCAGCTTCTCGATGGAGCTCTATCCGGATTCACCGGACTATGCGGGCATCTACGAGGATTACGGCCTGCTCGGCCCCAAGACGCTGTTGGGGCATTCCATCCATCTCAATCACCGTGAAACCCAGGTGTTGGCCGAAACGCAATCGGTGGCGGTGTTCTGCCCGACATCGAACCTGTTTCTGGGCTCTGGGCTGTTCGACCGCGAGCGGCTGGCCAAGGCCGGGGTGCGGATCGGCATTGCCACTGACATCGGCGGGGGCACCAATTACGGCATGCTGGCGACGCTGGACGAGGGCTACAAGGTGCTGCAATTGCGCGGCCAGCGGCTGACCCCGCTCAATTCCTTCTATATGGCGACGCTGGGTAATGCTCGGGCGCTATCGCTCCAAGGCACAATCGGGTCGATCGAGCCGGGTTGCGCTGCTGATCTGGTGGTGCTCGACGCCAGCGCCACGCCGGCCATGCGGCTGCGCATGGAGACGGTCACCAGTCTGGTCGAAGAGCTCTTCCTGCTGCAGACGCTGGGCGACGATCGTTCGATTGCAGAGGTCTATGTGGCTGGCGCACGGGCGAAGTCAACTTTAGGCGGGTTGTGAGGACGCTGGCCTTGTCTTAGGGTCGGCGTGGTTTTAGCGCTGAATCTCCTGCCTGTGCCGGGCTGTCCGTTCGCTCCCTTGCGGGGCCGCGGGAAAGATCGCGCCCTATGCAATTACCTCCGACAAGGAGGAGACGAAGAAGGAACGACAATGACCTACGCGACAAAATCCGGCCTTTCAGTTCACCCCCTGCTGGTCGATTTTGTTGAGAAAGAAGCGCTTCCCGGGCTCTCCGTATCGGCCGATCAATTCTGGAGCGGGTTTGCCGCGCTGGTGGCCGAGCATGGCCCGACCAATGCGACGCTGCTGGCCAAGCGCGAGGATTTGCAGGGCCGGATCGATGATTGGCATCGCCGCTATGGCCCGGTTGCCAACAACCCGCAGGGCTACGAATTCTTCCTCAGGGATATCGGCTATGTGGTGCCGGAGCCGGCTGATTTCACCATCGAGACCACGGGGCTCGATCCTGAAATCACCACGCTGTGCGGCCCGCAATTGGTGGTTCCGGTCAGCAATGCGCGTTATGCGCTTAACGCCGCCAATGCGCGCTGGGGCAGTCTTTACGACGCGCTTTATGGCACTGACGTTATCGAACGCAGCGGCGATCTGGCGCTGGGCAAGGGCTATAATGCGGCGCGCGGGGCAGCGGTGGTCGATCGGGCCGCGAGCTTCCTCGACGAGGCTTTTCCGCTGGAAAGCGGTAGCCATCGTGATGTCACCGGTTATCATGTGATCAAGGAAGACGGCGTCCGCCGCCTGGTCGTTGATACGGCAGCAGGCCGCACGGCGCTCAAGGATCAGGCCGCGTTTGTCGGCTATGGCGGCACCGAGACCAAGGGCGAACTGGTGCTGCGCCACCATGGGCTGCATGTCATCCTCGTTATCGAGCCGGGTAGCGTGATCGGCGGATCGCACAAGGCGGGGCTGAGCGACATCATTGTCGAGGCCGCACTGACGACCATTCAGGATTGCGAAGATTCGGTCGCGGCGGTCGATGCCGAGGATAAGGTCGGGGTCTATCGCAATTGGCTGGGCCTGATGAATGGCAGCCTGGAGGACACGTTCGAAAAGGGCGGGCGGCAGGTGACGCGCAAGCTTAATGCCGATCGCAGCTACAAGGACGTGAACGGTGCGCCGCTGGTGCTCAAGGGGCGTTCGCTGCTGCTGGCGCGCAATGTGGGCCATCTGATGACGACCGACGCCGTGCTAGCCGATGGCAAGCCGATTGGCGAAGGGCTGATGGATGCGGCGCTCACCGTGCTCTGCGCCATGCATGACACGCTCAACAGCACGACGGGCGCGATTTATATCGTCAAGCCCAAGATGCATGGACCTGAGGAAGTGGCCTTTGCCTGCGCGATTTTCGCCTCGGCGGAAAAGATGCTGGGGCTCAAGCCGCTGACCATCAAGATCGGCATCATGGACGAAGAGCGGCGCACTTCGGCTAACCTCAAGGCCGCGATCCATGCCGCACGCGAGCGGGTGTTTTTCATCAATACCGGGTTCCTCGATCGCACGGGCGACGAGATCCACACCTCGATGGAAGCCGGGGCGGTGCTGCGCAAGGATGAGATCAAGTCCGAGCGTTGGATTGCCTCCTATGAGGATCGCAATGTGCTGATCGGGCTGGCCTGTGGCCTCTCGGGCAAGGCGCAGATCGGCAAGGGCATGTGGGCGCGGCCCGACGATATGGCGGCGATGATGGCGGCAAAGTCCGGCCATCCCAATGCCGGTGCGAACACCGCCTGGGTGCCTTCGCCAACGGCGGCGACGCTACATGCCTTGCACTATCACCAGATCGACGTGTTCGAGGCGCAGCAACGCCGTCACAACCAGCCGGTGCCGCCGCTGGCGGAGCTATTCTCCATGCCGGTGCAGGCGCCTTATTCGCTCAGCCGCGAGGAAATTACCCGGGAGCTGGAGAATAATGCGCAGGGCATTCTGGGCTATGTGGTGCGCTGGGTGCAGCAGGGCGTGGGCTGCTCCAAAGTGCCCGACATCAACAATGTGGGCCTGATGGAAGATCGGGCTACCTGCCGGATTTCCTCGCAGGCAGTGGCCAATTGGCTGCGCCATGGGCTAGTGTCAAAGGACGAAGTGACCTCGGTGTTCGAGCGCATGGCGGCGGTGGTCGATCAGCAAAATGCGGATGACCCGATCTACCGGCCGATGGCGGAGAATTTCCAGTCGGTGGCGTTCCAGGCCGCGCTTGATCTGGCGCTACATGGCGCCGATCAGCCCTCCGGCTATACCGAGCCGCTGCTGCACGCGGCCCGGCGGAAGGTCAAGGCGCGCGAAACGCATTGATCAGCTGACGAAATCGAACTTATCAACGTCGAACAGGCCCCGGTCGGTCATCTTCAAATGCGGGATGACCGGCAGCGCGAGGAACGCGACTTGCAGGAACGGCTCCGGCAGCACGCAGCCCAGGGCGAGGGCGGCGTCGCGCAGATGATGCAGATCTTGGGCGACGGTTTCGAACGGGTTGAGGCTCATCAGCCCGGCGATGGGCAGGGCCAGCTCGGCTGATATTTTGCCGCCGTCGGCTACCGCGAAGCCGCCTTGCAATTGTATCAGCCGGTTGACGGCCAGGGCCATGTCTTCGTCATTGGCGCCGATGACGGTGATGTTGTGGCTATCGTGTCCGACCGAGGAGGCGATGGCGCCGCGTTGCAGGCCGAATCCTCGAACGAAGCTGCGGCCGATATTGCCGTTGCGGCCATGGCGCTCGATCACCACGCATTTGAGCACGTCCTGGGCGATGTCGGCCTGGGTGCCGCGTTCGCCAATTTCCAGCGCCGCGGATTCGCGGAAGGTGAGGATGAGGCCCGGCTTGACGCCGATCACCGGCGTCTGGTTGCGGTCGGGGCGGGCGGGGATGATGAAATCGTCGGCCACGATCGTGCGGGATTTGACCGAGGTCAGGCCCACCGGCGCTACGGGTTTGCGCGCGGCAAACAGCTCAAGGCGCACCAGGCGGCCGGCGGTCAGCACATCGGAAACCTGACAATCCTCAAGGCTATCGAGCAGGGCGATGTCGGCGCGCCAGCCGGGGGCGAGGAGGCCGCGATCCGTAAGGCCGAAAATCCGGGCGGCGGAGTGGCTGGCGGCGCGATAGACGTGGTGCAGGGGCCGTCCCATGGCGATGAGGCGGCGGATGGAGCTATCGAGGTGCCCTTCCTCGGCAATGTCGAGCGGGTTGCGGTCATCGGTGCAAAGGGCGACGAAGCTGGAAGTGTTTTCGTCGAGGATCTCGGCCAGCGCTTTGAGGTCCTTGGAGACCGAGCCTTCGCGGATCAGGATCGCCATGCCCTTGGCGAGCTTTTCGCGGGCTTCGGCGGCACTGGTCGCCTCATGGTCGGTGCGAATGCCGGCGGCGAGATAGCCGTTGAGGCTCTGACCGAGCAGCAGCGGGGCGTGGCCATCGATATGGCCATCCTGGAAGGCGACGAGCTTGGCGATGATGCCCGGATCGGCCGATAGCACGCCGGGAAAGTTCATCATTTCGGCCAGGCCAATGACCTTGGGATGGTTGCGGAAGGGCTCGAGGTCTTCGATTTCCAGTGCCGCGCCATTGGTTTCAAAACCGGTGGCCGGGACACAGGAGGAGAGGTTTACCCGCACATCCATGATGGTTTGTTCGGCGCTATCGAGGAAATAGCGAATGCCTTCGGCGCCCAGCACATTGGCGATTTCATGGGGATCGCAGATGGCGGTGGTCACGCCATGCGGCAGCACGCAGCGGTCGAATTCGAAGGGGGTGACCAGGGAGGATTCGATATGCAGATGGGTATCGATGAAGCCGGGCACGGCGTAGCGGCCGGCGCCGTCGATGATGGTTTCGCCTTCATAAGCGGCATGGGTGCCCACGATGCGGTCGCCGACAATGGCAATGTCGGTCAGCGTGACAGCGCCGGTGACAACATCGAGCAATTGCACATTCTTGATGACGAGATCGGCTGGCGCCTTGCCCTGTCCGGCCATGATCATGCGGGTGAGAAGTGCGGCAGAGGTCATCAAAATATCCTGGAATGGGCAATGGCCGAGAGTCGGCCGCTGGCCCCGCGGCGTCAAGTCCCGGCTTTGGCCGGAACCAGGGCGAAGGGCGCACGTTTGCCCCTAAAGCGCCCAAGGGGAGAACCAGTTTGGAAACCTATGATCCACACAAGAACAAGACCGAGGTCCGGCAGGGCAGCCCGCGCAAGATGAATATGCGCGTGCTGGTCATTTCGCTGATCGGCATCATTATCCTGTTCGCCATCATCTATCTCGTCTTTACCATGAGCCAGCCGAACCCGACCTGATGGCCCGCCTGATCAGAGCCAGCCGCGAGGATTTGACCATTGTCCGGCAACGGCGCGGCAAGGGCTTCACTTATGTCGATGCCGATGGCGTTGTCATCAGCGACCGGCTGACCCGGTTGCGCGTGGCGGCTTTGGGCATTCCGCCAGCCTGGCAGCAGGTGCGGATTGCCAGTGACCCGCGGGCGCATATCCAGGCGCTGGGGGTCGATGAGGCGGGGCGCGATCAATATATCTACCACTCCGATTGGGAGCTGAAGCGCAATGGCCGCAAGCTCAAGCGGCTGGCGACGTTCCCCGCCGTCTTGCCCAAAGTGCGGCGCAAGGTGCGGGTCGGGCTCAATGCGCAAACCGGCAGTCGTGAACTGGCGCTGGCCATCGCGGTGGCGCTCATCGACAAGACGGCGATGCGGGTAGGGCGCGAGAAATATCTCGAAACCAGCGGTACACGGGGCGCGGGAACATTGTTTGCGCGCGACGTGAAGGTCGATGGCGACGAAATCAGCGTGAGTTTTGCGGCCAAGGGCGGCAAGCGGGCGGATTATCGCTTTACCGACAAGGCGCTGGCCACGGCCCTGAGCCGGATCCAGCAATTGCCGGGCAAGCGCCTCCTGGTCTATCGCGACGAGAGTGGCACGGTCCGGCCGATCCAGACCGGCGCCATCAATGACTATCTGCGCGAGCTGGCCGGGGTGGATATTTCGGCCAAGGATTTCCGCACCTTCCATGCCAGCGTCATGGCCGCCGAGGCGCTGGCCCGCATGGAGAGCGGCGGCTCGATGTCGGCGCGGCGGCGGCAGATGGCGCAGGTGGCGCGCGAGGTTGCAGAGCAATTGCGCAATACGCCGGCGATCTGCCGGAAATCCTATATCGCGCCGTGCCTGTTCAAGCTGTTCGACCAGGGCAAGCTGCAGGCCTTGTGGCTCGAGGCCGGCACGGGCCGGGCTGGGCTATCCACGCGCGAGAAGCGGCTGGGTGTCGTGCTGGCGGCAGCTGGTTGAGCCCGCTCAGGCGGCGCGGTTGCGGGCGCGACGGCGGCGTTCGGGCGTATTGAGCGGATCGGCGAAAATGCCGGCAATCTTGGCAGGAATGACGGCGCCCGAGAACAGGAAGCCCTGCAGGGTATTGCAGCCCATCTTGCCCAGGATGGTCGCCTGTTTTTCCGATTCCACGCCCTCGGCGGTGACTTCGATATCCATGGCATGGGCCAGCGTGACGATAGCCTGGGTGATGGCGACCGAGACATGGCCTTCGGCCAACTGGCTGACGAAGGAGCGGTCGATCTTGATGCGATCGACGGGGTAGCGCTTGAGGTAGCTCAGCGAGGAATAGCCGGTGCCGAAATCGTCCAGCGCGATCTGAATGCCGGCGGCGCGGAAGGTGCGCAGGTTCTGGGCCGAAATATTCTCATCGTCGAGCAGGATGGATTCGGTGATTTCGAGTTCCAGATCAATCGGGCGCATGCCCGTTTGATGCAGGATGTCGAAGACCTGGTTGGAGAAATACGGGTTGCGCAGCTGGGTCGGGGAGATGTTGACCGCGATGGTGCGGCCAGGCGCGCTGGCGCCGATTTCGCAGGCGCGCCGCAGCACGAATTCGCCTAGTTCTTCGATCAGTCCGGTATTTTCGGCCACGGGAATGAAGCGGGCCGGAGAAATCTGGCCATACTTCGGGTGATACCAGCGGGCCAGAGCCTCGGCGCCGATAACCTTGCGCGTCTTCTGATCGACCAACGGTTGGAAGGC
The DNA here is from genome assembly GCF_044987315.1 of Devosia sp. ZW T5_3. NCBI lineage: Bacteria > Pseudomonadati > Pseudomonadota > Alphaproteobacteria > Hyphomicrobiales > Devosiaceae > Devosia > Devosia sp. ZW T5_3. Next base: position 106,769 of record NZ_JBJDRE010000006.1, on the reverse strand, counting down.
GACGGAAAGCTGGTCGTTGCGGTTGAGCGCCGCGCGCAGCTCGCCTTCGATCGTGTGCTGGAGCTGGAGCAGCTCGTTCATATGCTCTTCATAGACCATGGCGCGATTGCGTCCGCTCGCCTTGGCCTCGTAGAGCGCGATGTCGGCCTTGCGCACCAGCTCGCGCGGTTCGGCCGAACTGGCGTCGGCTTCCACAATGCCGATGCTGACCCCGACATGGGCCTTGAAGTGACCGAGATCGAAGGGGCGGCCGATGGCTTCGATGATGCGGCCGGATACCGCCATGGCGTCGAAGGGGCGATTATGGGTGACCGCCAGAATGGCAAATTCGTCGCCGCCGAGGCGGGCCACCATCACCTCATTGCCCACGACCAGGCGGATGCGTTCGCCAACGCTGCGGATGAGATCGTCGCCGGCCTGGTGGCCGAGCGTGTCATTGACCTGCTTGAAGCGGTCCAGATCAAGCATCAGCAGCACGATATTGGTGCTGGGGGCTTTCTGCTCACGCAGTATGCGCGCCAGATGGGTATCGAAATTGGTGCGGTTGGGCAGGCCGGTCAGCCGGTCATGGGCGGCTTCATGTTCGGCAACCCGGCGGCCCTCCTGCAGGGCGGCCGAGGAGCCGCGCAGCTTGCGCAACAGCAGCATGAAGAGCAGGGCGCCAGCCAGGATGACGAAGATCAGCACCGGCACGGTGTGACCCAGCATCAGCCGGCCGGGTCGGTCGCCGGTCCATTCGAAGAAGGCCACGAAGCGCCCGACGTCGTTGATCACCGGATAGGAGACCCGATCGGGGCTGGCGGATGGGACGAGCACGAAAGCTGCGTCCTCGATCAGGTATTGGTGCATCATCTCGGTGACGGCCTGGGCGCCGAGAAAGCGTACCGACACCATCAGGCTCTCCGTGCCGGGCGTGTGCGCCAGGGTGCGGGTGTGGCTGACAATGGGGGTGACGCCCACAATGGCGGGCTTGCCATCGACCAGCGCAAAATCGCAGACGGTGGGCGGAGCTTCGGCCCTGCCGCTGACGAAATCGGTCATTCGCCCGGCGTCGATCAGGGTGCGCAATTGCTGAACGAGAGGCATGACGCCGCTGGCCATGTCGCGGAAGCTGGTCGTGGCTACGGCTTGCCCATCTTCCATCACGTAGAGCGGCTGGTCCTGGGCATCGAGCACCATGGTGCGGTCATGCCCAAAGAAATTGTGCATCCACAGGCCCATATTGGCATGGACCCAATCATGATCGAAGCTCTGGCCGGTATGGATCACCGCCTCGTCCCAGATGGCAATGCCGCCCTGGTCCTTGAGCATGAGGTCGCGCTTGCCCTGCAGCACCTGGGTGACCATGGTGGTCTGGCGCTCGATGGCGCGCTGGTCGATCGTGCTGGTCGACCAGAAGACAAAGCCGATCACAGCGGCAGCCGTTGCAACCAACGCCAGGACGACGGGCAGCAGGACAGCCGTTATGAAGTGCCAACGTTCGGTCGTCGAAGTTTGCGCCTGCATGAATAGGAACCGGGCCGATTACCGGCTTAACCTAGACCGGGTAAACTTGCAGACTGGTTACTAGATTTCGCATAAATCCGCAGAGCGATCTTAATCAGCTGTTTTCTTTGAACAGCACTTCGCGGTCTTGCGTGAAGTTGGCCAGAAGCGGCAGGCAGGCGCCGCCGACTTCGCGGGCGCCGAAGCCGATCGTGCCCTCGGCAATGTCGAAGGGGGCCAGGCCCTGGCGGTCGAATTGGGCGAAAGCAGCCCGTGTTGCCTCGACCAGACGTGCCCGCACCGCGGTGGGGAAGGCGCCATCGAGCACGATTGTGCGGAAATCGATGATCGAGACGGCGGTGACGCAGGCAATCGCCAGGCTCTGGGCGGCTTCGGCGATCCAGTCATCAAGCGGGGCGCCAAGCGCGCCCCAATCGCTGGGATCGAGCCAGAGCACTTGCGGGTCGATCCCGGCCGATTTCAGCCTATCGGCCAGCACATAGATGGAGGCGCTGCGCAGCAGCTGCTGGAAGCCGCCGGGAACGGGGACGGGCAGGGGGGCGAGTGCGCCGGCATAGCCGGTGCGGCCGGGAAACAAATGCCCATTGAGCACCACGCCGCCGCCCAGAAACGAGCCGAGGAAAATATAGAGGAAGTCCTCGCCATGCTGGCCATTGCCCAGCACCAGTTCGGCGGCGCAGGCGGCCGTGCCGTCATTGTGCAGATAGACCGGCCAGGTGCTGATACCAGCGATATCGCGGTGAATATCGGCGTGGCGCCAGGATTCGAGCACGTCGGGGGGCGCCGCCAGTTGGGCTTCCCAGTTCCACAATTCGAAGGGCGAGGCGATGCCGAAGCCGGCAATGCGGCTGCGCTCGGCGGGGTTGAGCTGGGCGGTCAACTCGGCAATGCCGCGTTGGGCCAAAGCCAGCGCGATTTGCGGCGTGGGATAGGGATGCGGCTCGTGGATGCGGCCGAGCACATTGCCGGTAAAATCGAGCAGCACGATATCGGAGGAACGCCGGCCGATCTTGAGCCCGAGGAAAAATGCGCCGCGCGGATTGAGTGCATAGGGCACGAGCGGCTGGCCGACCTTGCCGCGCAAGGGCGATTGCCGCGTGATCAGGCCATCGCGCTCCAGCGCATTGGCGATGGTGGAAATCGTCTGGGGCGATAACCCAGTGCGGCGGGCAATGTCGGCCTTGGGCAGGGCGCCATGGCGGCGGATCAGCGAGAGCAGCAGCCGCTCATTGTAGAGGCGGACGCCGGTCTGGTTGGTGCCGCGGCTCAGATCGTCCGAACGGGCTCGACCGCCGTCTGCCTCAACCATCCATCCGCCCCTGTTTTCTTAACCAGGCCAATAATTTGCCATAGCGCAGCTAGCCCGAACGGATGCGAATTCGCAATCGTTTTCATTGGCTTGCAGCTCCTCCCGGCAAACTAGTGGCGCCGAACGGGTGGCTCTGTCAATTAATAAATCAGTTGGATTAATTTATTGACAGAAGTGGAATGTGCGGCTGATATGGCGGCAAGGACGGGTGGCCGGAGGAGAGCGCCGCACGGACTATCGACCCGCTGCGCCCATCAGGGCGACGGCAATTCTCGGGAGGAGACATTATGGGTAGGTTTATCAAGATCGCGGCCGCAGGGGCCGTGATGCTGGGTCTGATGGGCGGCACGGCGGCCATGGCACAGGAAGCCATTGTCGGGCTGATCACCAAGACGGAAGGCAATCCCTTCTTCGTCAAGATGCGCGAAGGTGCCCAGGCCAAGGCGGACGAACTGGGCATTGAATTGCGCACTTTTGCCGGCAAGTTCGATGGCGACAATGACAGCCAGATCGCGGCCATCGAAAATCTGATCGCCTCGGGCGCCAAGGGCTTTGCCATCGTGCCTTCGGATTCCAGCGCCATCGTGCCGACCATTCAGCAAGCGCGCGATGCGGGCCTGCTGGTGATCGTGCTGGATACCCCGCTCGACCCGATCGATGCGGCCGACGCCACCTTTGCCACCGACAATCGCAAGGCCGGTGAATTGATCGGCGCCTGGGCCAAGGGCACGCTGGGCGACAAGGCAGCCGATGCCAAGATCGCCTTTCTCGATCTGGCGGTGAACCAGCCAACCGTCGATTACCTGCGCGACCAGGGTTTCATGGCCGGCTTCGGGATCGATGTGAAAGACCCCAATAAATATGGCGACGAAGACGATGCGCGCATTTGCGGGCACGAAATGACCGGCGGCGCCGAAGATGGCGGCCGCACGGCCATGGAAACGTTGCTGCAGAAATGCCCCGATATCAACGTGGTCTATACGATCAACGAGCCGGCCGCTGCCGGCGCCTTCGAAGCCCTCAAGGCCATCGGCAAGGATGATGGCTCGGTGCTGATCGTGTCGGTCGACGGCGGCTGCCCGGGCGTTGCCAACGTCAAGGCCGGCGTGATCGGCGCCACCAGTCAGCAATATCCGCTCAAAATGGCTGCCATGGCCATGGAAGCGATCAAGAAATTCGCTGACACGGGCGAAAAGCCGGCGGCAACGCCTGGCCTCGACTTCTTCGACACCGGCGCCGCGCTGGTGACCGACAAGCCAGTGGCGGGCGTTGAGTCCATCGACACGGCCAAGGGCGCTGAACTCTGCTGGGGCTAAGCTGATCTAACCACCGGAGAATGGTTCGACCTCATCCTGAGCTTGTCGAAGGACGAGGTTGAACCATCCCCGGTGCCACGCCCTCGTGGTTCGACAAGCTCACCATGAGGCCTACTGAAATATACCCTGGGGAGGGGCGTTGATGAGTGATGACGCAAGCGGCTCGGCCGTAGCGGAAAAGGGATTGGCGGGGGCCGCGCAGGCGGTGGCCAGCTTTGAGGAGGACGCGCCGGGCCCGGTCCGGCGGCTGCAGGCGTTCCTGCACAGCTATCCCACGGCCATTCCCTTCATCGTGCTGATCGTGGCCATTGCGATCTTTTCGGTGGCGGCGGGCAGCAAGTTTTTCGCGCCCTTCAACCTGTCGCTGGTGCTCCAGCAGGTGACCATTATCGGCGTGCTGGGCATTGCCCAGACCCTGATCATCCTCACCGCCGGCATCGATCTGTCGGTCGGGGCCATCATGATCCTGAGCTCCATCGTCATGGGGCGGCTGTCGGTCGTCGCGGGCGTGCCGGTGGAAATCTCCTTCGTGCTGGGCATCGCCACCGGCATTCTGTGCGGGCTGATCAATGGCGTGCTGGTGGCATTGGTAAAGCTGCCCCCCTTTATCGTGACGCTGGGCACCTGGTCGATCTATGGCGCCATGATCATCTTCATCTCGCAATCGGAAACCATCCGCAGCCAGGATATCGCGGCGATCGCGCCCATGCTGCAATGGATGGGGGCCAGGGTCGCGTTGGGCGGCGGGGCGATCCTCACTGCCGGCTCGATGGTGATGATCCTGATCGCCGCAACGGTCTGGTACATTCTCAACCGCACCGCCTTTGGCCGGCATATCTACGCCACGGGCGATGATCCGGAAGCCGCGCGGCTGGCCGGCATCAATACCAAGATGACGCTGATCGGCGTCTATACCTTGGCCGGGTTCATCTGCGCGCTGGCGAGCTGGGTGCTGATCGGCCGCGTCGGCGCGGTGTCCCCGCTCGGCAGCCAGACGGCGAACCTTGATTCCATCACCGCCGTCGTCATCGGGGGCACCTCGCTGTTCGGCGGGCGTGGCTCCATCGTCGGCACGCTGCTCGGCGCGCTTATCGTGGGCATGTTCCGCAATGGTTTGGCGCTGGCAGGCGTCGACGTGCTCTGGCAGGAATTTGCCGTGGGCGCCCTCATCATCATCGCTGTTACCACCGACCAGTGGATCAGGAAGATTTCCGCATGAGCCTTGATCAAACGGCAGCGGGCCTTACCGCAACTCCCATCGCCGGCCCCCAGCCCATCCTCAGCGCGCAGGGCTTGCAGAAGCGTTATGGCAAGGTGGTGGCGCTCGACAATGCCGATTTTGAGCTGATGCCGGGGGAAATCCTGGCGGTCATCGGCGACAATGGCGCGGGCAAATCCACCCTGATCAAGGCGCTATGCGGCGCTGTGATCCCCGATGCGGGTGTGATCAAGCTCGATGGCTCGCCCGTGCAGTTCAAATCGCCGATGGAAGCGCGGCTGGCCGGTATTGAAACGGTCTACCAAAATCTGGCGCTGTCGCCCGCCCTGTCGATTGCCGACAATCTGTTCCTCGGCCGCGAGATGCGCAAACCCGGCCCGCTTGGCCATATCTTCCGGCTGCTCGACCGCTCGACCATGAACCGGCTGGCCCGCGAAAAGCTCAGCGAATTGGGGCTGATGACCATCCAGAACATCAACCAGTCGGTTGAAACGCTGTCCGGCGGCCAGCGGCAGGGCGTTGCCGTGGCCCGTGCGGCAGCCTTCGGCTCGCGCGTGGTGATCATGGACGAGCCCACGGCCGCCCTGGGCGTCAAGGAAAGCCGCCGCGTGCTGGAATTGATGCTCGACGTGAAGCGTCGCGGCCTGCCCATCGTGCTGATCAGCCATAATATGCCGCATGTGTTTGAGGTGGCGGATCGCATCCATATCCACCGGCTGGGGAAGCGGATCGCGGTGATCAATCCGAAGGATTACACAATGTCGGACGCGGTTGCGATCATGACCGGCGCGATGCAACCGCCCGGGATGACCTGATTTTCAGGTGATGCCGGCCTGCGAATGGTGACTTTCTCCGCTTCCGGTGCTCACGTACTGATGTACGCTGCGCTCCGGTTCTCGAAAGCCGCCATTCTCGACTCGGCCTGACCTGAAACTCAGGCCATCCCTCTGTGATCGCCCAGGAAGAAGAAATGACCAAAGTCCGCGCCCTTGTCCTTGAACGCCAGCATGAACTGGCGCTGCGCGATATCGATCTGCCGCTCGATGTGGGGCCGGGCATGGTCAAGATTGCCATTCATACCGTGGGCGTCTGCGGCTCGGATGTGCATTATTATACCCATGGCAAGATCGGGCCGTTCGTCGTCAATGCGCCCATGGTGCTGGGGCATGAGGCGGCCGGGACGGTCACCGAAATTGGGGCGGGCGTGACGAACCTGAAGGTCGGCGACCGGGTCTGCATGGAGCCGGGCATTCCCGATGCCAATTCGCGGGCGAGTCGGCTGGGCATGTATAATGTCGATCCCGCCGTGCGCTTCTGGGCCACCCCGCCCATTCATGGCGTGCTGACGTCCGAAGTGGTTCACCCCGCCAATTACACCTTCAAGCTGCCCGACAATGTCAGCTTTGCCGAAGGCGCCATGGTCGAGCCCTTCGCCGTGGGTATGCAGGCCGCGGCCAAGGCCAGGATCACGCCCGGCGATACCGCGGTAGTGCTGGGCGCCGGGCCGATTGGAACCATGGTGGCGATTGCGGCTTTGGCCGGCGGTTGTGCGCGGGTGATCGTGGCCGACCTGGCGCAGCCCAAGCTCGATATCGCGGCGCGCTATCAGGGCGTCATCCCGGTCAATATTCGCGAAAAGAATATCGTCGAGGAAGTCGCGCGCCTGACCGAGGGCTGGGGCGCCGACGTGGTGTTCGAATGTTCCGGCTCGCCCCATGCCTGGAAGACCATTATGGACCTGCCGCGCCCGGGAGGCGCTATTGTCGTGGTCGGCCTGCCGGTCGATCCGGTGGCGGTGGACATCGCCGGCGCATCGACCAAGGAGCTGCGGATCGAAAACGTGTTTCGTTATGCCCATCAATATGACCGCGCCATCGCGCTCATCGCCTCGGGCAAGGTGGATCTCAAGCCGCTGATTTCCGAGACCTTTGCGTTTGAGGATTCGATCAAGGCGTTTGATCGGGCCGTCGAGGCGCGGCCGAGCGATGTGAAGCTGCAGATCAAGGTGGCGAAGTAGCCGAACAGAACCAGTAGACCTCATCCTGAGCCTGTCGAAGGGCGAGGTCGTGGCGAGATTGTCGTGCCCGACCTCGTGGTTCGACAAGCTCACCATGAGGTCTCAGGGAGCGAGGACAACATGGATTTGAATCTGCGCGACAAGGTCGCCGTCATCACTGGCGGCACGGTGGGTATCGGGCTGGCCGTTGCCGAGGGGCTAGCGGCCGAGGGGGCAAATCTGGTTCTGGTGGGCCGCGACAAGCTGCGGGGCGATGACGCGGCAGCGCGCATAGCCGACACATTCGGCATTATCGCCACCGCTATCAGTGCTGACGTGGCGACGGCCGAAGGCTGCGAGGCGGTGATCAAGGGTACGGCCAGGGCGTTTGGCGGGGCCGATATCCTGATCAACAATGCGGGGACCGGCTCGAACGAAACCATTGCCGAGGCCGACGACGCCAAGTGGCAATATTATTGGGACCTGCATGTGATGGCCGCGGTGCGGCTGGCGCGGGGGCTGGTGCCAGCCATGAAAAAGCGCGGCGGTGGCGTCGTGCTGCACAATGCCTCGATCTGCGCGGTGCAGCCGCTGTGGTACGAGCCGATCTACAACACCACCAAGGCCGCCTTGATGATGTTTTCCAAGACGCTGGCCAATGAAGTGGTCGGTGACAATATCCGCGTCAATACGATCAATCCGGGCCTGGTGCTGACGCCCGACTGGATCAAGACGGCCAAGCAGATCGCGGGCGAAGATGGCTGGCAGAAGCACCTGCAAGGCGTAGCTGACGAAGCCGGTGGCATGAAGCGTTTCGCGATGCCTGAGGAATTGGCGAACTTCTTCGTCTTCATGTGCTCGGACAAGGCGAGCTACTCGACCGGCTCTACCTATTTCGTCGATGGCGGCTGGCTCAAGACGGTCTGATCGGAACCAACGAAGCGGGCTCACGGTTGTGACGGCAGCGTCACTACAAGGGCCCACGCCATGGATGCCGGCAACGCCATTGGATATGTCGATACCTTCCTGCCCCAGCACATCATCTCCATTCGCCTGGTGATCGCAGCCATTTTGGGCGCCATGATCGGGTTCGAGCGGGAGTGGAACACGGCTGAGGCCGGGCTGCGCACGCATATCCTGATTGCCGTGGCGGCGTCGCTGTTCACCATCCTGGCGTTCGAGATATTCCACACCATCCAGGGCGAGGGGCATTCCAACCCCGACCCGATCCGCGCCGTGGAGGCGGTCACCGCGGGCATCGCCTTTCTCGGCGCCGGGGCGATTTTCCGGCGCGGCGGGGGTGTGCAAGGGCTGACCACGGGCGCGGGCATGTGGCTGGCGGGCGCTGTCGGCGTCGCAGTTGCGCTGGGCTATTACCTGATCGCGCTGGGCGTGGCGGTACTGGCGGTGATGATCCTGGCCGTGTTGCGAGCGTTTGCCCATCATGTGGTGGGCCGGGATGCGCAAAATCCTGCGGTCAAAGGGCCGCGGGGAGAAGCAGATGGAGATTGATGGCGCGCGCCGAGGGATATGCGCGCTGCCGATCCTGCCTCTCCCCCCGTACGATCAACGACCCGGGAGGTGTCGCGACCGCGCCCTGTTGCCAAGCCCCCTTGGAGTAGGGCCGGCACGCCGCTCCGGCGCAGGTGCAAGCTGCCGGAGGGTTTAGCCAAGTGGCGGAGAGGGAGCTTGGGAATGCAAGGCCGGCCCGAAGGCAGATCCTGCAGCACCTCTCCGCCGAGGCATGCAACCTGTGGACGCAGGGATTGCATGCCAACCGAGCTGGACGCCGATGGCATCCAGAAAAAGAAGCGGCCGCACCGTCGTGAGACGGAGGGCCGAGCTAACCTTGCATGGTCAAGAATGTCCGCGGAGGCGCCGCACCACCGCAAACGAGGTCACGCCGCATTGGGGCGCCGACAGCCCGCCTATGCGCGAACCGGGCCGTGGGAAACAGGCAAAGCGGGGTAATGCTCAGGTAACATTCGCTTGCGTTTTACATGTAAAGGCACACAATCGCGCCGTTTTGCGGGGGAGGTGTGCCGTTCTGCAACCTGCACCAGAGCGCGACCAGATCGTTGCAGCCCTCGATCATCTGCTCGAGTGGCCCGAAATCGCGCGCTCGCCGCAATTGGCCAGGTTTGCCGCCTATATCGTAGGACGCACGCTGGACGGCGAACAGCAGGCCATCAAGGCCTATTCCATCGCCGTCGATGTATTCGGGCGGCCTGCTGATTTCGACCCCCAGGCGGACCCCATCGTGCGCGTGCAGGCGCGGCGGCTGCGCGCCCTGCTCGACGCCTATTATGCGGGGGAGGGTGCGGCCGAGCCGGTGCGTATAAAACTGCCGGTGGGGCGCTATGTCCCCGAATTCGAGCTGGTGGCAGATCCGGCTGAAAAGCCGGCGGGGCCGGTCGCAGAAGATGAGCCAAGGCTGGCGGCGCCCCAACGGCAGAATGGCGTAACCCTGTCCTGGTTCGCATTGGCCACGATCGCGCTGGGCGCGGCTGCCATTGCCTTTTCGACGGCGACCTGGCAACCGCGCCAGGCGGCACAAGCCTTGGCCACAGGCGCGGTGCAGCGGCCCAGTCTGGTGGTGGCGGAGTTCCAGAACCTGACCGGGCAGGGACGCAGCGCCCTGCCGTTATCGGGCCTGGCGATCGAGCTGGTCACGGATCTGGAGGCCTTCGACACCATTGATGTGCGCTATGACGGCGCCCCGGCACCCGAGCCGGTGCCGGCCGCGGAGTTTGCGCTGAGCGGCATTGCGCGGGTCGATGCCGACATGGTGCAATATAGCGCCATTCTCACCGATACGCGGACCAGCGATATCATCTGGAGCGAGGTGATCTCGCTGCCCCTGGCCCGCGCCAGTGAGCCGCTGGCGCTCGATGAAGTGTCGCGCCGGCTGAGCCTGGTGCTGGGAAGCACGCGCGGACCTGTGCATGCCCAGGCGCGGCAATTCCTGGCCTCAGATACACCCATTGCGGGCAATGAGAACGCCTATCTCTGCCGGGTAGCATTCGATCTTTATCGCGATACGGGCAGCGCCGAGACGGGCGAGCGCGCCAGCGCCTGTTTTGCGGCGCTGCCCGCCAGCGAAGGCGAGAAGGCCGGTGTCCGGGCGGCCAAGGCAAGCCTGATTGCTGAAATCGGCACAGCCGAGACCCTGGCCGACCGCTACAAGACGGCCGAGACGGAGATGGCACGGGCCATTGCTGCTGCCCCGGTCGATGGGTTCGTCTGGGAGCAGCAGGCGCGGCTATTTGAAACCATTGGCGCCATAGCGCAGGCCGAAGCCGCGTTCGGCTCGGCAACCCAGCTCAACCCGGCCAGTGCCGATGCCTTGGCCGGCTATGCCAGGCTGCTGGCCTTTTCCGGCCGGCTTGACGATGCGCGGGCTCTGGCCGATCAATCGGTGAGCGTGCCGCCCAATCCGCCCGCCTGGTATTTCGGCGTGCCGGCTTTGCTGGCGCTGCGCGACCGGGACTTTCCTGCCGCCATTGCCCATGCCGAAATCTATGCCACGGCCGATCGCGAGCTGGGGCCGGTGCTGGCGATCATGGCGGCGCAGGAGGCGGGCAATAGCGCCGTGGTCAATCGTTATTTGCCGCAGGTGCTCGAGATTGCCAGCTTCCGGGCGGCTGGCCTGTTGCCGCAATTGCGCAAGCGCATCAGTGACGCGGGCCTATTGGGCCGGATCGGCGCGACATTGGCGGCGGCCGGCGTGCCGCCCGCTTCGCTCAATGCCGCGTTCTGATCAATGCGTGGATGATTGCGAGAAGAGATTGATGACGAGCACGCCCGCCAGGATCAGGCCGATGCCGATCAGCGCAGGCAGGTCCAGCGTCTGGCCGTAGACAAAATAGGCGATGATCGAGACCAGCACGATGCCGACACCGGACCAGATGGCGTAGCCGATGCCCACGGGAATGGTCTGCAGCGCCAGCGAAAAGAAATAGAAGGTGATGCCATAGCCCACCACCACCACGATCGTGGGGACAAGCTGGGTAAACCCGGCCGAGGCGCGCAGGAAGGACGTGGCAATCACCTCGCCGATAATGGCGATGGCGAGATAGATCAGACCGGGCATGGCCGCTCCAGGGGCTTGAGGGATATGGCGGCTAACTTATGGTGCCGCTGCGGCCCCGCAAACCGGGTTTCTTTGCTGTCGGCTAGCCAAAGATCGCTTGCGCCAGCCCAACAAATCGTACCCCTCGCTCCTCGAAATTCTTGAACTGGTTATAGGAGGGCGCCCCGGGCGAGAGGATGACTGCGTCGAATTGCTTGCTGTAGCCAGAAAGCGTGTGCATGGCGCTGGCGAGGTCGGGCTCCGCCAATACGGTGATGTGAGGCGCAGCGGCTATCGTGGCCGAGGCGAGGCGGGCGCCGGTGACGGGCAGGCAGGCCAGCGTGGTCACGCCATAGCCGGCCAATAGGCTCGCGAGTTCAGTATAGTCCTGCTCGCGCTCGTGCCCGCCCGCGATCAGCGCGATGCGGAAGCCCTTATAGGCCGCGAGTGCCGCCTTGGTGGCTTCGGGCGTGGTCGAGATCGAGTCATTGACGAAAATGGTGCCGCCGAATTGGTGTTCCTCCAGCCGATGCGGCAGGGGCACGAAGGCGGTGATCCCGGCCACCACGCCCTCAAGGCTGGCGCCGGCGGCCAGCGCGATCTGGGCGGCGAGGCGGGCATTGTCGACATTGTGGCTGCCCTTGAGGCGGGAGCCGATGGCCGCCTTGTCGATGGCAGCCAGTTCCTCCGGCGTCAGCTCGCGCAGCAGGCGGCGATGGTCGCGCACGGCATGGGCCACCAGCGCATTGCCCTTGGCGCCGGCGCCCAGTGCTACCGGGAAACTGCCGTCGCGATCGATCAGGTGCAACTTGTCCGCGTAATAGCGCTCGACCGAGCCGTGCCAGTCGACATGCTCGGGATAAAGATTAGTCACGGCCGCGATATCAGGCAAAAAGTTCATGTCGGCGGTCTGGTAGCTCGACAATTCGAAGATGACGACCGGGTGCCGGTCGGCAATATCGAGCGGGGCGACGCCCACATTGCCCGCTAGCCCGGCGTCGATGCCCGAACGGGTCAGCATCAGATGGGTCAGCGTGGCGGTGGTCGATTTGCCCTTGGTGCCGGTTATGGCGATCACCGTGCGGCCATGACGATAGGTGGCGCCCCAGAGGTTGAGATTGGACGTCACCGGAATGCCGGAATGGCGGGCGATATCGAACACCGGCTTGTAGCGCGACACGCCCGGGCTTTTGACGATGAGCCCGAAGCGATGGTCGCGAATGGCCATGCCCAGGTCGTCCGCCGCAATCTGCTCCGTGCCGGGAATATCGGCTTGCCCGCTATCGACCGTCACATAAAGCTTGAGATCGGGCTGGCGGGCCTTGAGAAAGGCTGCGGTGGAAATGGCCTCGCGGCCGGCGCCATAGAGCAGGACGGGTTCTTCAAACCGCATAGGCAGCCACCTTGGCGGCAAGGGCCGGGGGGATGTGATGATCGTGGCTGTCGGTCAGGCATTCGGCCATGGCCGCCTGCAGCTTGGGCTCGCCATATTGGGCAAACAGGTCCGCCTTGACCGCCCGCACCACGGCCGCCTCATGCCAATCGGCATGGCGGGTCAGCGTATAAAGGCACGCCGCGGCTTCGAGGATTTCCCCCACGCATTCCCAGGGCTTCTGCCCGGCAAGACCTGACAGTTCGCGGAACGAGGCCTCGTTATCGAGATTGTCGAGCAGGTCCTTGCCGAAGATCGACAGCAGCCTGTCCTTGGCCATGAAGGGGGCAAAAATCAGGAAGACGAAATGGCATTTGGGGCATTCCCCGCACCAGAGCGGACCGTCATTGCCGGTGAGCCGGAAATTGCGGTTGCAGCTGGAAAACACCCGATCGAACTTGGTTTCGTGGGTGAACAGCGAGGCGATGCGCGCTTCCGAATAGGGGCGGAGCAGCGAATAATATTTGAGCGCGCCGCCGGTGGCGTCAGACAAGATCGAGGCAATCAGCAGTTCGAAGCCGAGCGATTTGGAATATTGGTGATTGGTCTCGCGCCCGTCAAAGGTGACATTGCCCTCGCTTGCCGAACGCTCATTGGACAGCACGATCTGGTTGAAGCCGAACAAAACGGCGCAGAGCGCAGCAATCATGGAATTGATCGCGGTGGAGGGCACGTGGCCATTGTAATAGCCCGGCTCTTTGGAAAGCCGGATCATCTCGGCGTCGAGCGTGCGCGTGACATAGACCGGCTTGGTGCCGATCTTGTCGATCGAGGTGATGATCGGCCCCTTGGGATTGACGGCAAAGGGCGTGAAATCAAGGCCAACCGCCGTCAGCAGATCAACGCTGACCAGCGAATCCTTGCCCCCGCCAATGGGCAGCAAAGCGCGGTCGGGCAGGGCCACGATCGGCTTGATAGCCTCGGCATCATGCGGCGCCGAAATGGTCAGCTTGCCGAAACGGGCGAGATTATTGCGGGCATAGAATTCGCCCAGGCCGTTCTCATAGACGTCGATAGCGAAGGCCCGTTCGGCTTCGCTCAGCGCGATATTGGGCGCGACGATCTCAAAGGGCGCGCGCAGCTTGAAATAGCTGACGCCCAGCACGATTGCCGTCAGATCGAGCAGCTTGGCAAAAGCGGGACTGGCCGCCTTTTCCACATCGGCTTCCGGCAGGGTCAGGGTCTCGGTAAAGCTCTTGCCGCCCAGGCCATAGGTAAAAATGGCTTGGCCCGTCGCCAGATGGAAGGATGGGCGCTCGATGAGAAATTGTTCGGTCACGGGGCTGATCACTCGCGGATGGTGCCACCCATATAGGTGATTTGCAGGCGTGGCGGGAGTAGGGCGCTTGCGCTGTGTCGAATCCGGGCCATGCTGTTCGTCGTATGGTTGGAAGCCGGATAATCCGGCACAATTGAGGAGATAGAACAATGCGGGTTCTGGTTTTTGTCAAAGCCAACGAAGATAGCGAAGCGGGTGTGATGCCCTCCGCCGAACTGCTCGAGGCCATGGGCAAGTATAATGAGGAATTGGTCGAGGCCGGTATCATGAAGGGCGGCGAGGGATTGCAGCCCTCCAACAAGGGCAAGCGCATCCTGTTCGACGGTTCCAGCCGCACGGTGGTCGACGGGCCTTTCACCGAAACCAAGGAATTGGTGGCCGGCTTCTGGATCTGGGACGTTCGGGATATGGACGAGGCCGTGGCCTGGGCTCGGCGCTGCCCCAATCCGATGGACGGCGGCGGTGTACTCGAAATCCGACCGGTGTTCGAAATGGACGCATTCGGCGATGCCATGACCCCCGAAGTGGCCGAAATCCACAATCGGGTGCGCGACAAAATCTGACGTTCGGCTGGCAGTGACAGAGGGCGGTGGTTGGGCTAGCGTCCGCGCATGTGCCATTCCTCCTTCATGACAAGCCAGCGCCGCACCACCTCAGCCATGCCGGGGACTTGCCTTGCCTGATCCCCGCCTGACCCTGGCTCGTGACGGGATTGCCGCCCGGTCGCTGGAGGGCATCGTGCCGGCTGCCCGCTATATCGACACTTCCATGCGCCAGACCGTGGTCCCCTCGGCCGCTCTGCGCCGCGCGCCGTCGCCGGATGCCGAGCAGCTTGACCAAGTGCTGTTCGGCGAACTGTTCGAAGTGCTGGACGAGGCGGAGGGCTGGGCCTTCGGGCAGGCCAAGCGCGACGGCTATGTCGGCTATGTCGAGGCGAGCGCTTTGGGCCAGGTCTCGGCCGCGCCGACCCACAGGGTGCGGGCGCTGCGCAGCTATGGCTTCAGTGCGCCCAGCATAAAGGCCAAGCCCACCGGGCTCTATTCGATGAATGCCATGCTTGCCGCCGAGGGGCAGGAGGGGCGTTTCATCAAGACGGCGGGCGGCTGGTTCGTCGCGGAGCATCTGTTTGGTATCGACAAGGCCGAGACGGATTATGTGGCTGTTGCCGAGCAGTTCGTCGGCACGCCTTATCTGTGGGGCGGACGCGAGAGCCTGGGGCTCGATTGTTCCGGGCTGGTGCAGCAGGCATTTTACGCCAGTGGCCGCACTTGCCCGCGTGACAGCGATCAGCAGGCGGGGATGGGCGAAGCGATCGAAACCCCGGCGCGCGGCGATCTGGTTTTCTGGCGCGGGCATGTGGCGATGATGATCAACGAGGCCGATATCATCCACGCCAATAGCTGGCACATGGCCGTTGCCATCGAGCCCCTCGCCGCAGCCATTGCGCGCATCAGCCGCCTCGGCGGTGGCGAACCGACAGCCTTTCGGCGGCCCTGAGCCGAGGACGCGCGTTGGCGCGTCCCCGCTTGCATTCCGTTCAGCCTATTGCGCGACCGGCCGCAGGGCCAACAGCTGGAGCAGGCGGCCCGGATTGGCGTTGGAAATCACCGGCGAAACGATGGGATTTTCCGCGCTGGCCCAGCCGGTGAAGCGCTTGGTGCTGTACTGGTAGAAGGACGGGCTGTTGTAGACGGGGATCACCGGCATGGCCTCCGCGACCTTGAGCTGGATGGCGTCCATGATCGACTTCTGCTCGGCCGGGTCCTTCACCTGGGTATATTTGTTGAGCATCTCGACCACTTCAGGATCGGTCCAGCGCTGGGCCGAGGTCCGGCTCTTGCCGAAATCGGCGGGGTTGAACGAGCGAATATAGGGGAAATAGGGATTGGCGGCCGACCCTATAGCGTTGAGCGACATCGCGTATTTCGCGCCGATCAGGTCTGAGGCCCACACCGATTCCTCGGGCGTGCTCATCTTCACGTTGAGGCCCGCTTCTTTCAGCGTCTCGATGGCGATCTGGGTCGCATCGATCCAATCGGTCCAGCCATTGGGGATTTCGATGTCGATGGCGATTGGCGTGCCGTCGGGATTGTCCAGGAAACCGTCGCCATCCTTGTCGACATAACCCGAGCTTTCGAGCAGGGCCACGCCGGCATCAAGGTCAAACTTGCCATATTGGCCGAACTGGGTGGCAACTTCGGGATTGCTGAAGGCCTTGTAGAATTCGCCCAGCATGGAAGGATCTTCGTTGATCACCGGATAGCCATAGCCGGCAATGTCGATGATGGTCTGCCGGTCGATCAGCATGCTGACCGCGCGGCGGAAATTCACGTCGTTGAAGGCTTTCTTGTTGTTCTCGTCGGGGCTTTCGAGGTTGAGCGTGAATGCCACCAGGCTCGAGGGCAGGAACCAATATTTATTGTGCTCGGGGTCCTTGGCGACGAACGTATTGTCGATATCGGGAATGAAGCTGGTCGCCCAGTCGAGCGTGCCATCGGCCAGTGCCGACAGAACCTGCGGATTGTCGGCCAGCTGGGGCAGCCGCATGCAATCGACCTTGAGGTTCTCGGCATCCCAGTAATTGGGATTGCGGCATTGCTCATAGACCTGGGGCGTAAAGCGGGTGATTTCGGTGAGCGGACCCGAGCCGACCGGGGTCTCATTGGCGAAGGTGACCGGATCGGCGACATCCTTCCAGATGTGCTCGGGCACGATGGGCATGGCCACGATGGTGGTAGCGATCAGCGAATTGGGCTGCACCAGGTTGAAACGCACCGTGCGCTCGTCGACCTTTTCCACCGACTCCATCAGCGGCGCCACCGAGTTGAAATCGAGCGCCGGGAATTTCTTGAGATAATCGTAGGTGAACACCACGTCATCGGCGGTGATGGGCTCGCCATCGGACCATTTGAGCCCGTCACGCAGGGTGAAGCTGATCGATTTGAGATCGTCTGCCAGCTCGAAACTTTCCGCCAGGCGATATTCCCATTTGTTGCCGGCCAGGCGATTAAAGATGGCCAGCGGCTCGTAGATGAAATCCTTGGTGGTGGCGCGGGCAGAGGTCTGGTTGAACGGGTTGAAATTGCGCACCCAGGTGGTGGTCTGTTCGGAACTGGCGGTCAGCACCGCCTGGGCGCTGGCGGGCGCTGCGGCCATGGCCAGCACCAGGGCGGAAGCCGCCAGGATCACTTTGTTCTTCAGCACTGTTTTTCTCCTCTGCATCTGCACATCGCTGGGGCGATGCCGTTCTTTTTGCAAGATCGGCCCAAATTCGGAGTCGAAGCAAGAGCCAAACGCCCTCATCTTGCTTCAAGGACAGCCGTGCAGGCCTTGGGCAAATCCGCCAACGTCAGCGGCGGGGCCGGTGGGCTGGTGTTGGGCTGATAGGGGGCATCGGTGAACCAATAGTCGAGTTCGGAGCCGCAGCCGTCCCCGGGCGGCACCACGTCCTGGTCCTGACAGGACGAAGCTCCAGTTGGGCAGGAAAGCCGGACATGGATGTGGTCGTCGTGACCATACCAGGGGCGGATTTTGCCGAGAAAACTGCGGTCCCGCCACCGCGTCTGGCACAGCGAGCGCTTTATGCCCGGCGCGACGAAGATGCGGGCGACGCCCGGCAACTGCGCCGCGCGATAGATCAGCAGGCGCTCGGCTTCACCAAAACGGCTTGGATCGATGTCGCGGCTGCCCTGCTTGAGCACCGAAATGGCGGATAGCTCCTCGCGCTCCTGGGCGCTCAGAGTATGGCCGGGCATGGGTTGCAACCAGAGATCGACATCGAGCCCGATCTGATGGGAGGCGTGCCCGCTTTTGGCCGGTCCGCCGCGCGGCTGTCCCATATCGCCGACCAGGAGGCCCGGCCAGCCATCGTGCGCCACAGCCTGGGCAAGCGCGCCGATATACTGGACCAGCTCGGGCGTGCCCCAGCGGCGGTCGCGCGACAATCGCATGGCCTGCCAGCCCGGCCCATCCGTCGCCAATTGCACCGCTCCGGCAATGCAACCCTTGGCATAGCTGCCGATCGGCATCGAAGGCCCACCGGTCGGACCCGTCACCGCACTAAACAGGTCACGCGCGGCCTGTTGCCCATGCCCAGGCGCGGCGAGCAGCAAGAAGGCGGTGAATATGGCACTCAGAAAGCGGAGCTGCATGATCGATACCCGGCCGTGAATCACATGCCCACTATAGCGCCGAACGCGCCACGATGCCGATCACACTCGAAAAAGCGCGCTATCGCGAAAGGGCTGGCCTCTCCGCGAGCAATTTTGCCATGCGCTCCTGCAGAGCCAGGGAATCGCTGAGGAAGGCCGCGACGGTTTCGAGCTCGGCATCGGTATATTTATCCAGCATCCGGGCGCCTTCCACGCTGAGCGGCAGATAGGCCGTCTCAGTCAGGCGCAATGCTTGTTCGGCGGCTTCGACCAGCACTTTGCGGCGGTCATTGGGGTCGGCCTTGCGGCGGACGAAGCCGCGTTTTTCCAGGCGGTCGATCAGGGCCGTCACTGCGGCAGGCGTGAGCCCGATCTGCCGGGCGACGGCGCTTGCGGTCTGCGGCCCGGTCCACAGAAAGCTCAGGCACAGGCGTTCCGAGGCATTCAGATCGTAAATCCGCCCGACGGCCTCATCGTATTTTTGCGTAGCGTCCTGCCAGCGCATGATGGTGTGGCCGATAGTTTGGATCAGGGCCTGCCGGTCGGGGCTTGACATTATATTTCGACACTCTAATTGTTAGATTATATAATTATCAGATAGCGGTAATGATATCCCATGATTGCAGCGAGCCAGGCAAGCGCCAAATCAGGCCGTCCCAGCGTGGCCATTGCCGGTGGCGGGATTGGCGGCTTGGCCTTGGCCCTGGTTTTGAAGAAACAGGGCTTCGATCCAGTGGTTTTTGAGCGCAAGAACGAAGAGCAATTGCGGGGCGAAGGCCTGTTCCTGACGCTGGCACCCAATGGCGTGAATGCCCTGCGAGCCCTCGGGCTGGCCGAGATGGCGATTGCGGCTGGCGTCGTTACAAAGGGGTTGGCCATTCACAATGAACATGGCAAGCGGCTGGCTTTGGTGGACTATGCCGGCCACGCCGAGCGGTTCGGTGCGCCTTCCATCACCATTGGGCGCGGCGCGTTGAGCACCGTGCTGCTCGACGCGGCGCAGCGCCAGGGGATCAAGCTGCATCTGTCCGGTGGAATCGAGGCGGTGGCCGAAAGCGCCGATGGGGTGACGGTGACCAGCGGGGGCGTTACCGGGCATTTCGACATGCTGGTGGCTTGTGATGGTCTGCGCTCGACGGTGCGCCGGCTGGTGTTTCCCGATTTGCCGCAGCCGCGCTATTCCGGGTTGATCGGCACGGGCGGCATGGCAGACGCCCCCGCTGTGCCCGGCACGGATGGCATCATGAACATGACCTTTGGCCGTCGCGCCTTCTTCGGCTATCTGCATCAGCCCGGCCGGCCGGTCATGTGGTTCAATTCCTATCCCGCCCCGGAAAATGCGGCAGCCCCCATTGCCGATCCGCAGGCCTATGCACGCCGGCTTGCTGCCATGCATAGCGAGGATCCGCTGGATAACCGGCAGGTGCTGGCCTCGGTCACGACGCTGGACCGGCATTATCCGATCTTCGACATGCCCGAACTCCAGCGTTGGCATAGCGGGCGGATCGTGCTGATGGGCGATGCCGCACATGCCGTCGCGCCCCATTCCGGACAAGGCGCGTCCATGGCCATCGAGGACGCCCTGGTGCTGGCGGCGTGTCTTGATCAAGCTGACGAGGTTGAGGCGGCATTCCGCCGGTTTTACCGGCTTCGCCATGAGCGCACGCAGACCGCCATTCGCATCGGGCGAATGAGCGGGTCGCAAAAACATGCCCAAAGCTGGCTGCAATTGCGCATTCGCGACCTGATCCTGCCGCTGATCATGCCCCTTGGCGTCAGGGCGCAGGAAAAGATGTTCCACTTTCGCGCAGACCGCGATCCCCTGGCCACGCCGAGGCAATGAGGCAGGTTGTCTGCTGTTGGCGGCTCGGCGGCCAAGCCACGATCTCATAGCAGCCGCTCGCGCCTATGAGGCCGGAGAGCCACCGGTTCCCGCAAAATACTGCCGCGGCGGGGCACCCAGCATGCGTTTGAACATGGTGGTGAAGGCGGCGGCGCTGTCATAGCCGAGGTCCAGCGCCACGCTGGTGACCGCTTCGCCATTGGCCAGGCGCGGCAATGCGCTGAGCAGGCAGGCCTGCTGGCGCCAGAGCGACAGGCTCACCCCGGTTTGACGGCGAAATGTCCGGGTGAAGGCGCGGCGGCTCATGGCGAGAGTCCCAGCCCATTCGTCGATCACCAGATGCGGGGACGGGTTTTCGATGAAGCTGCGGCAGAGCGCGGTGAGGCGCGGCTCGGATGGGAAGGGTAGGCCGAGCGGCATTTCGGGCAATTTGGCAATTTCATCGAGCAGCAGCGCCATGACGAGACCCGAGCGTGCTGTGCTGTCTTGCGGCAGGGCGACGGCTTCCACGATCAGCGCACGGGCCAGATCGGTCAGCGCCACCACGCGCACATTGGCCGATATCTCGGGCAGAGCCGCCGGCGAGACATAGATCGAGAGCATATGGACATGGCCGATCATGTCCACGGAATGCTCGAGCTCGGGCGGAATCCACAAGGCATGTTCGGGCGGCACCATCCAGCGGCCCTGGCTGGACGTCACCATGACCACGCCGGTGCGCGGATACAGCAATTGGGCGCGGCTATGGTGATGCGGCGCGACGGCGTGGCCGGCAGGATAGCTCGAGGGCAGGGCGTAAACCGGCGCCGGGGCGGCCTCGATCTGGCGCAGGCGCTGTAGATGATCGCTTTGCCCGTTGTCCGGTTTCATGCTTGGCCCACTCGCGAAATAAATTGACCAGAACACGAACGCGGGACAGGCGCAATTGGTCTATCGAGAATGCCTCAACATGGAGCGATATCGTGACGAATAGTGCAGTGACTGCAGATCGGGAAGCGGGGGAACAGACGGCCTTTGCCGTCATCATGGCAGTGAGTTTCTGCCATCTGCTCAATGACACGATGCAGTCGCTTATTCCCGCGCTCTATCCAATGATCAAAGCGGATTACGGGCTCGATTTCACCCAGATCGGGTTTTTGGGCCTGGTGTTCCAGGTTACGGCCTCGCTGCTGCAGCCCTTGATCGGCATCTATACCGACAAGCGCCCGCTGCCCTATTCCCTGCCCATCGGCATGGGCTTTACCCTGATCGGCCTTGTCGTGCTGGCCTATGCGCACTCCTATTGGATGCTGCTGGTCGGCGCGGGCGTGGTGGGGCTGGGCTCGGCAGTGTTCCACCCCGAATCCTCCCGCGTGGCGCGGCTGGCCTCGGGCGGGCGGCATGGGCTGGCGCAGGCACTGTTCCAGGTCGGCGGCAATTTCGGTTCGGCCGTGGGGCCGCTGCTGGCCGCATTCATCGTCTTGCCGCGCGGGCAGGGCAGCGTTGCCTGGTTCTCGCTGGCGGCGCTGCTGGGCATCGGCGTGCTGTGGCAGGTGGGCAATTGGTATAGCCGCCACCGCGCCGCCAACCGGAGCCGCAAAGCCCCAGCGCCGGCCGTGACCTTGCCGCGCAAGACCGTCATCATGGCCATTGCCGTGCTGGCCCTGCTGGTGTTCTCGAAATATGTCTACATGAGCAGCCTTTCGAGCTTTTACACCTTCTACATGATCGAACGCTTTGCCGTGTCGGTGCAGGACGCGCAGATCCTGTTGTTCGTGTTCCTGGGCGCGGTGGCGATCGGCACGGTAGCGGGCGGGCCGATCGTGGATTGGTTCGGCACCAAATTCGTGATCTGGCTGTCGATCTTGGGCGCCCTGCCGTTCACCCTGGCGCTGCCCTACGCGGATTTCACCTGGACGGTGGTGTTGACCTTCATCATCGGGGTAATCCTGGCCTCGGCTTTCTCGGCCATTGTGGTGTTTGCGCAGGAATTGGTGCCCGGCCGGGTGGGCATGATTGCAGGCCTGTTCTTTGGCTTTGCCTTCGGCATTGGCGGAATTGGCGCGGCCGTGCTGGGCATCGTGGCGGACCGGACGAGCATCGAGTTCGTCTACCAGATCTGCTCCTATCTGCCGCTGCTGGGCCTGTTGACCATTTTCCTGCCCGATATCGGCAAGGGTCGGCGCAGCAAGCCAAAGGCGGCATAATTCATGGGGCTCTGCCGAGATATCGGCAGAGCCCGTCGCTTAAACGCCGTAGCGCGGTGCGGGTGTTCCCGTCTGGCTGGCAGCGAACAGGGCATCCTGGGCAGCGTCGAAGCGCGCCCAGAGGTCCAGATCCCCCACCGATGGCAAAGTGACCTCTTCGCCGCGATCGAGCCCCGCCAGGGCAGCGTCGACCAACGCGTCCACATTCATCACCAGCTCGGCCGGAATCTGGTCGAGCGGCAAGATCGTGCCATCATAAATTTCGGTGGCGACCCCGGCGGGCAGCACCGCCTGCACCTTTACGGCAGTGTCCTTCAGTTCGGCCTGCAAGCCGCGCGTATACAGCAGGACATAGGCCTTGGTGCCGCTATAGGCTGAGGCGATCGGGGGAGCCTTGAACGCCAGGACCGAGCCGATATTGACGATGGTGCCGCGATTGCGGGCGACAAAACCGCCCAGTGCAGCGCGCGACAGGCGGGTCAATGCGGTGATGTTGACGGCAAGCAGGGTGTCGATTGCTTCCGGCGCGATCTCCATGCTGGCGCCGAGATAGGAGACGCCGGCATTGTTGACCAGCATGTCGATTGAAGTATCTGAGACCAGGATATTGGCGACCTCTGCCATACCGGCATCGCTGGACAGGTCAGCAATGACAGTTCGCACACTAACGCCAAAGGCGCTGGTCAAGTCGCTCGCCAGCTTCTCGAGCCGGTCGGCGCGGCGGGCGACGAGGATCAGGTCATGGCCGCGGGCCGCCAGACGCTTGGCATAACTGGCGCCGATGCCGGAGGAGGCGCCGGTGACCAGGGCGGTGGAACGGGGAGTGACAGGCATTTTCTAGTCTCCAAGGGGTGATGGAAAGGAGATAGGACAAGTCGCTTCTCTGCATTAGACTGACCAATGTGATTGGGTTTATTGGTATGGTCGATAAATGAAGCGTGAGGACCTGAGCGATCTGGCGGCGTTCCTGGCCGTGGCCGAGGAGCGCAGTTTCACCCGCGGCGCGATCCGGCTTGGCCTGTCGCAGGCGACGCTGAGCCAGACGGTCAGCAATCTCGAACGGCGCCTGGGACTGCGCCTATTGGCGCGCACCACGCGCAGTGTGCGCACCACCGAGGCGGGCCAGCGCCTGCTGGAAACGCTGCGGCCCGCCCTTGCCGATATCGATGCGCAGGTGCAGGCGCTCACCGCCTTGAGCGACACGCCCTCCGGCACTATTCGGCTGACCAGCATCCGCTTTGCCGCCCGCGCCCTGGTGCTGCCGGCCCTGTCGGCGTTCCGCCAGGCCTATCCGCGCGTCAAGGTGGAAATCTCCGCCGAGGATGCCTTCACCGATATCGTGGCGAGCGGCTTCGACGGGGGCATTCGCTTTGGCCATCAGGTGGAAAAAGACATGGTGGCGGTGCCCATCGGCCCCGATGCCCGCGTGGCCGTGGTGGCAGCGCCGGGCTATTTCGAGCGCCATGGCAGGCCGGAAAATCCGCGCGATCTGGCCCGGCACGATTGCATCAATTTCCGCATGGCCAGCGCCGGCAGTATCGCCCGCTGGCAATTCTGGGAGAATGGAAGGGCGCTCGACGTCAAGGTCGATGGCGCGCTCACGGTCAATGACGGCGATCTGCTGGCGCAAGCCGCTCTGGACGGGCAGGGGCTGGCCTATATCTTCGAGGATCAGGTGGCCGAGCACTTAAAGAGCGGCCGGCTGCTGCGCTGTCTCGAGGCCTGGTGCCCGGCCTTGCCGGGATACCATCTCTATTACCCCACCAGGCGGCAGAAGACCCCGGCGCTGGCAGCGCTTGTGGAAGCGCTGCGCTATTGGGCGTGAAGATATTATCTCTCGATGAGAATTGCTCGCGTAGACAAAAATAAAGAATGTAAATTCAAAGATTTATACTTCCATTCTGGCTCAATTATTGTCCTTCGTTCAGAGTGTTTCGGCTCAATCATCTCGGTAGCAAAGAAGCCCCGCTGCCGGGCCTTTCGTTTTGGATGCGGATTTTACTTCGAGGGGTGTCTGCTGACTTCGCTTCGACAAATAGGTCGCGGGTATGACTGGGCGGGTGAGGGCGGGAACCACTCCATTCTGCTTCATCAACTTTTTGATGCGCAGTGGGTGAACACCCATCTCTGCCGAAACGTCGAGAAGCGAAATGTACCGCTCGGCGAAGGCTTCCAATTCGCGAACCTCCAGCAGCCTTTGGATCTGTCCGCAGATTGGGCTGTTGAATAGGGGATTATGCCGGCGCGGACAATTTTTGCGAACAAAGGATAGCTGATGTCCAAGAGCTCCGCTTCCTTTGGTACTCAATGGCAAATTGCGCTTCAATGCCCTGTGTCGCATGGTCCCCAACGCAACGGCGCGCATGGTGACGCTCCAGTTGCGAGAGCTGGAGCGGGATGGGGTCATCCATCGCATTGTCTATCCGGAGGTGCCGCCGCGAGTGGAATATGAACTGACCGATCTTGGCCGTTCGCTCGAGCCGGTTCTCCTCAGCATGCGCAACTGGGGTGCTGGCTTTGCTGGCATTGAGCAGACCGATCCGAATTGCCGATAATACACGTCTGGAGACCTGTCTCGACACGGCAGAACTTAGGGCGGGCATTAAGGGCTCGAAATGGCCGACATGGGTTCGATGGCCGGATTGGCACATGTGGGGTGGGAAAACCTCCAGTCCGGATCGGGTGGGGCGTGGGTTCCACCGAAATATCGGGCGCGTCCACGTCCAGTTCCGCCGGCAGCGCTCAGGGTGGCACTATAAGCTGCGCCGGCGCGGCTGGACAATGTTCCTACCGAGTCTGGCTCAAGCCCGGCGGCACGGCGCCGCTCGAGACGCTGAATTCGTATGGCTCGGTCCCTAGCGCCCCTCTGATGCGCTCGAAGAAAAGGGTGCCGGTGCCGGGCATCTAGCAGCGCCGTAGGAAAAATAGCGATGCTCGGCGCCTCCACGACCAGGGTGTAAATCCGATGCTTCCAGCCCGTTGAGGTCGGTGGCATGCACCCTTATGGGAAAGCTGCCCACTTCGCTGGGCGTGCCCGAAATCATGCCAGCGATGGCGGCAAGCCCGCGCGATAGCCGCGACCCCACGAGAATGGAATAGGGGCCTGACCACCAGAATCATAGAAGTCGTGGCAATAGAAGGAGCCGAGCATTGGGTATGGTCGCGGTGCGCTGCCGAAATGCTGCACTACGCCGGCTTGGCGAGGCGCATACTTACCGACCAACAAGTGGACCAGGTGCATGTCTAGGCCAGGAGACCCGTTCACTCCGGCTCGGGCGGCAGCCAAGCCGGAGCCGTTGTGTCTAGGCCGCCGAGAGGGCGGCTTCACCCGACAGGATCGGCGCCGGGCGAGGTGCCTTGGCGGCCGAAGGGCAGGGCGGGGGATCATCATAATCGTCGTCGCGCCGTGATATCCCCGGGCGGCGTAAGGTGCGGACAAGTGTTCTTCTGCGCCCAAGCCGCTCGCGTGACTGGACGACACCGGCTTTTATGGAAGCAGCGGGCTTTCCATCGAGCTCTTTGAGCGCGCCAAGTATCTTGTCGATATGCAGCACCGTGCCATCCTCCAACTGCCGCAGAGCTGGCCTGTCGCGCACGGCCCGCGCGTCGGATGCCCAGGATGCCAGGACGGCTCGCTTTTGCTCGATGGTGAGGGATGGGTCGAAAACCACATCATAGGGGTCGGAGTGCCCCTCAGCGGCGTCCCGATCGTTCGTCTCATATTCATCGGATGGATAAAAATCGTTCCACATCTCAATCCTCCCAGACAGCAGCCGTTTTGGCCTTGCCGAGGAGCGGTATCTCACTGTCGCTCGCCCGGCGGCTGAGGCCCTTGACCTTGGATTGCAACGACTTGTCCGATGGACCCCGCGCCAGCACTGTTTTGGCTTTCGGCTGGGCGGCTTGCGCCACCGCATTGCCAGGCCACAGGTCCTCGCCTGCGAGGGCCGTGCGCAACTCCAGCCAAGGGCCGCTAGCCTGCTTGCCGGCATTGGCAGGGATCGCAGTTGCCAGGCCTGGTGAAAGGGCCAAAGCGCAAGCAATCGCGGCAGCAGACAGTGAAATCGTTCGCATTTTGATACTCCTTTCATGGGGTTTGGATTGGAAAACTATGATCCGGCTATCGACGCGGCCGATTGTGGCGGTCGGGCCATTGCCCCATCGCTGACCGGGAAGGCCGCTTGCTCCGGCGCAGGGTCGGGCTCCTGATGCCGCTCGACAACTTCGAGCGTCTTGAGAGCAAGCGCGGTCTCGGTGCGCAGCCGCTTGAGATGGCGGATCGTTGCCTCCACAGGCTCGCCTCGGCTTTGCCGATTTGCCATGGCGACGAGTTCGGCATCGATCAACTGGATGACGCACTCCGCTTCGATGCGTGTCCAGGGGTCGGGCATATCCGTGCGGAAGGCCTCCCGCGCAAGCCGCGAGATCCTGTCGATATCAACCGTCCACTCCAGGAGCAGTTCTGGCTCGGGGTTTGCCAAGGCCGGTTTCTCGTTGATGAACGCGTGCATTTCTCCTCTCTCGCAATTGGATGGCGGCGCCCGGTCTGCTCCGGGCGCCGCTGGCCTTAAAAGTCCATGCCGGCTCCCGCAGGCAGGGCAGGGGCCGCGTCCTTCTTCGGTTTTTCGGCGACCAGCGCTTCCGTGGTGATCAGCAGCGCCGCCACCGAAGCGGCGTCCTGCAGCGCGGTCCGGACGACTTTGGCCGGATCGATCACGCCATTGCCGACAAGGTCCTGATATTCGCCCGTCGCGGCGTTGTAGCCCCAGCCATAATCGTCCTTTTCGAGCAGTTTGCCCACAATCACCGAGCCATCCTCGCCCGCATTGAGCGCGATCTGCTTGGCTGGCACCTGAATGGCGCGGCGGACGATATCGACACCGGCCTTCTGGTCGGCATTGTCGGGCGACACCTGCTCCAGTGCCTTGAGGGCACGCAGCAGCGCGATTCCACCGCCGGGCAGGATACCTTCTTCGACCGCCGCGCGGGTGGCGTGCAGGGCGTCGTCAACCCGGTCCTTCTTTTCCTTGACCTCGACTTCGGTGGCCCCGCCGACGCGGATCACTGCAACGCCGCCGGCCAGCTTGGCCAATCGTTCCTGCAGCTTTTCCCGGTCATAGTCGGAGGTGGTTTCCTCGATCTGCTGGCGGATCTGGGCGACGCGACCGTCAATATCGGTCCGGGCGCCGGCGCCATCCACGATTGTGGTGTTCTCCTTTTCGATCACCACCTTCTTGGCGGTGCCAAGCATATTGAGTGTGACGTTCTCGAGCTTGATGCCGATGTCTTCGGACACGACATTGCCGCCGGTGAGGATGGCGATGTCTTCGAGCATGGCCTTGCGGCGATCGCCGAAGCCCGGTGCCTTGACGGCCGCGATCTTGAGGCCGCCGCGCAGTTTGTTGACCACGAGCGTCGCCAGGGCTTCGCCTTCCACATCCTCCGCAATGATCAGCAGCGGCTTGCCCGACTGCACGACGCTTTCCAGCAGCGGCAGCATGGGCTGCAGTCCGGACAGTTTCTTCTCGTGGATCAGGATGTAGGGGTCTTCCAGTTCCACCCGCATCTTGTCCTGGTTGGTCACGAAATAGGGTGAGACATAGCCGCGGTCGAACTGCATGCCTTCGACGACTTCCAGCTCGGTCTCGGCGGTCTTGGCTTCTTCGACGGTGATCACGCCCTCATTGCCGACCTTTTCCATGGCTTCGGCCAGGAACTTGCCGATCTCGGCATCGCCGTTTGCCGAAATGGTCCCGACTTGGGCAATCTCGCCATTGGAGGTGACCTTGCGGGCATGGCTCTTGAGGTCAGCCACCACCGCGTCGACGGCCAGGTCGATGCCACGCTTGAGGTCCATCGGGTTCATGCCGGCGGCCACCGCCTTGGCGCCTTCCTTGACGATGGCCTGCGCCAGCACCG
This sequence comes from Devosia sp. ZW T5_3, assembly GCF_044987315.1. Taxonomy (NCBI): domain Bacteria; kingdom Pseudomonadati; phylum Pseudomonadota; class Alphaproteobacteria; order Hyphomicrobiales; family Devosiaceae; genus Devosia; species Devosia sp. ZW T5_3. The sequence continues at coordinate 78,541 of NZ_JBJDRE010000006.1, read as the reverse complement.
TTGCCGTCGTGGTGCCGTCGCCGGCCAGGTCATTGGTTTTGGAGGCGACTTCGCGCACCATCTGGGCGCCCATGTTCTCGAACTTGTCTTCCAGCTCGATTTCCTTGGCCACCGTTACGCCGTCCTTGGTAATGCGCGGCGCGCCGAACGATTTTTCGATCACCACATTGCGCCCCTTGGGGCCCAGCGTGACCTTGACGGCATTGGCCAGGGTATCGACGCCGCGCAGCATCTTGTCGCGGGCATCGGTCGAGAACTTGACTTCCTTTGCAGCCATTTTCGTTTCTGCTCCTTCAGCTGAACAAGCGCCTCAAGCGGCCTTGCGGGCCGGCTCGGTGCTTTCGATCACACCCAGAATGTCGGATTCCTTCATGATGATGAGATCCTCACCATCGATGCGCACTTCCGTGCCGCTCCATTTGCCGAACAGCACGCGGTCGCCGCTCCTTAGGTCGGGCGCGGCCAGTTCGCCGCGCTCATTGCGCGCGCCTGGACCCACGGCGATCACTTCGCCCTCCGAGGGTTTTTCCTTGGCTGTATCGGGGATGATAATGCCGCCAGAAGTCTTTTCATCGGCTTCGATGCGGCGAACGAGCACACGGTCGTGCAAGGGGCGGAAAGCCATCCATTCCTCCATTATCAACATTGATGTCAGAGCGCGTCCTCCGGCATCCCGGGAGGAAGCAGAAAATGAATTAGGAGCGCGGCAAGTGGCTTCAAGAGGGGGACGGAAAAATTTTGGCACTCACCGGTAAAGAGTGCTGATTTGCACTCAAGCCGCTGGTGGCGTTATCTTAATTGGCGAAGCACTTGCGCGAAAGGAGAGCGGATCGATGACCGATACCAGTTTCATCAAACAGCTCGATGGCTATGGCCTGACCACGGCCCAGATCCACTATCGCCTGCCGGACCAGCCTTCGCTGCTGCAGCTTTACGTATGGCAGGAATATGATCTCGCCCCCGATTTTCCCACCCTGCAGGGGTTCCTGAATTTCTGGCGGCGCGAGATCGAAGGCGCATTGCATTCAGTGTGCATTGCGCATCAGCGGCTGATCCAGCCCAGCGAATTCCGGGCCGTCAACGGCGTCATTACGGTTCATTGAAATGGCCCCGCTCCGGGGAGTGGGTAACACTCCTCGGGGCAGGGCCGCAGCTACCCGGCGCGGGCGGTGCGACTATTAGTGCACCTGACCCTGTCCATTGATGGCGATGCGCTTGACCTTGGATTGCGCCGTCGCCGATTTGGGCAATGTCACCGTCAGGACGCCGTTCTTGAACGAGGCGTTGGCCTTGTCCTCCTCCACTTCCGAGCCGAGCGGGATGCGCCGTTCGAAACGGCCATAGAACCGCTCGGAGAAGTGCCGGTTCTTGTCCTCGTTCTCGGCGCGCTTTTCGCCTCGAAGCGTCAGCACACCGTCCTCGAGCAGGAGTTCGATATCCTTTTCATCCATGCCGGCAATCTCGGCGGTCACCCTGACCTCGTTCTCGGTTTCCGAGATTTCCACATTGGGCCACCCGGCGCCCGCTGCAAACGAACCGAATGCCGGCAATCGCGTATCAAAGCCGCGGAACGCGTCGTCGAACACGCGATTGATTTCGCGATGTAGCGACAGGAACGGGTTCTGCTCGCTCTCGCGATAGAGAGACGGGGCCTGATTGTCGCCGTTCCGGCCCCAGGGAATGAGATCACGTACACTCATCTGGCCTTCTCCTTTCAATGCCATGGATTGACTGACAACCCGGGCGCCAGCGCCCGGGTTTCGCGGTAAGCCTCGGTTAGGCGGCCTGTCGGTTCGCTTCGATCTGCTGCGGTTCCACCGGCGTCCGCACGGCCGTGCCGATCTCGATGCGCCGTGGCTTCATCGCCTCTGGAAGTTCGCGCCTGAGGTTGATCGTCAACAGGCCATTGCTAAGGTTCGCGTCGGCGACCTTGACGTGATCAGCCAGCTCGAACCGCCGCTCGAACGTCCGGTTGGAAATGCCGCGATGCAGATATTGCGCATTGTCTTCACCGGCCTTTTGGCCGCTCACCACAAGCAGGTTGGGCTCGTGGGTGATGGTCAGGTCCGCCTGCGAGAAGCCGGCCACCGCCATGGTGATCTGATAGTCATCCTCGCCCGTCTTGACGATATCGTAGGGCGGCCAGCTATCGATCGCCTGCACGCGACTGGCGTTTTCCAGCAGGTTGAACATTCGGTCAAAACCGATGCTCGACCGGTACAGGGGTGCGAAATCTAGACTAGTCCTCATAGCCATATCCTCCTTGAGCAACATGGATACGAGAGGCGCCCAAGAGGAACGCCTCCCAGACCTGCCGGGCCAAAGCCCCGGCAACACTTGATTTTGGAACGGCAAAGCGGTTTTCAAGAACCCAACGGGAAAATTTATGATGCCGTGCAATTGACCGTCGTCACCTGCACCGGACCACAGCGATCCGGCACGTCAGCCCATTCGCCGCCAATAGCATTACGTGAGATCGTGCAGTGCTTTGCCGTTGGGCGGGCCGATCTCGAAGTTGGAGAATTTCACGTCCAGCCCTTGGCGTTCCGGTGTGCAGAGCATGGGCCCGACGCGATAGGTGGATGCCTTGGGAAACGGACACAGTCGCACCAAGGGCCAGCGTATGCCGTCTGTGGAGGATTGCAGGCGCAGCACGCCGGCTTGCACGGTGACGCGCAGATAGAAATCCGAAGGGTCGGATGCATAGATCGATGTTGACCAGTCCGATCGGTCGACGGTCAGCACGCTACCGATGCACGCGGCGCCGTCCGACAGTTCGATGCCGGCTTTTATCCAGTTTTTCTCATCGATGCGGACCATTATTCCGGCCTGATCGTAGAGCGCCTCGTAGCGGGCCTGAACTCTCAGGGACGCGGTGAAGTCGCCCGCCCAGGCATGACCAAAAAAGTGGCCACTATCGCGGGTGAACCCGTAATAGGTGTCCCGCCAGAAGTCCGTTTTTTCGTCGGAGCGCACCGTTAGCGCCCCGTCATTCAGGGACCATTGGCGAGGCTCGTTGTGCCAACTGCAGGATTCAAACATGACGGCTCCTTGCGAAATCGAGTAGCCGACACACACGGCTGGTGGGCTGGCGGCGCCTGTCGCTGCCATATGCGATCCGCTCAGCCGCGGAATTTCAGGTGCAGCATGGGATGATGCTCATAGTGGCCGGCGCCGTGCCGGATGATCGGGTCTTGGGATGTCAGGTCCTCGATATTTTCATCATCCTCGATCTGGTAAAGCGAGACGCCATATCCACCTGCCGGATCCATGACGGGACCATGGGCGACGATTTTGCCTTGCGCCAACAGCTCATCGAGAAAGGCGCCATGCTGCTGCATCCAGCCGGCGTCGTCGGCCGACATGGTTGCGAGGAAGTCTGCACGTGGCGGGATGTATTTGCAAAGGTATGATTTCATGCTCGATCTCCAGTCTGGTTGGTTCGCACTGCGTTCGGGAACGTGATCTAAAATCCGCCGATCCACATTGGCATGGATCGGCTGGAATGCTCAGCCTTGCGGTGGCAACACTGCGGCCCGGCCAAGTTCTGTCAGCCCGTAAATACCTCTGCTCTCCCGTACGAACCACCCATAGACATTGTCTCGCAAAATTGTCGGCGCTCTAGGGACCAGCACCTTGAGCTGCTTTGGGCTTTGTGGGCCGGCCAGCAACGCCGTGGCGCAAGCTATGCAATCTTGCCGATAGGCCGTCATGATCGGCTTGCCGCGCCCCCCGCCCACCTGTGGGTCACCCACCCTGCGCTTGTGTTCATCAAGCAGCCGGGACCGCCTTTTCGCGTCACGGCGCGGCGCAGCTGCAAATGGGGCAACGATGACCGCCACGTCTCCGGCGTCCGAAACCGACATCACCCCAAAGCCAAGCCGCCGACACAGATTCCGGAAACGGGCATCGTGCTCTCGCCCCCTTCCGGTCTTGGATGCTCTTGCCGCGAGCCAGACTTCATCACAGAACGAAGCCCGCTTCACGCCTTGCATGACCAATTCGAGATTGAAGGCCAGCTTCATTTCGCAAACGACGATGACAGGCGGATCGCCGTCTTTAACGCCAACCAGATCGCAATCGTTGACCTCGCCTTTGACGGAATAGCCGGCGCCTTCCATGAAGGTCTTCAAAGGGAGGTAAAGGTCCGTCTCCGCCATTTGGTCCGTTTCAGATCGAGATGCACACGGGCTCGATATACCTGAGTCTGCCCACCGATGCCGCGCCGTCAGGAAGGGGCGGGCTTGGTCACGGCAAGACCGGCAGGCGATATCTAGGTGTGGATGTCGATGACGCCCTCGCTGTCCGGCGCCATTAAATCCGCTTCCAAGCGACTTCACCGTTGAATACGCCTGCGCGTTCGGCCACGCGCGTGGTCGTTAGTCGATGGATGCCTTCCCGCAGCAAAACCTGAATGGTCGCTTCGAAAATCGCCTCGAGCGTCGTTGCAGATCGTGCCTGGCGCGGCTTTTTGCGGGCGCTGAGGTGTTGAGGCGGTGTCGCGTCCATATGCGAATCCCGAAAACGAATGATCCTTCATATATTGATCGCATCATTTTCGGCCGCCAGCTAAGGAAGTTCCATGACGGATATGAAGAAAGTCGCGCTTGTGACCGGCGCCAACAAGGGCATCGGTTTGGAAATTGCCCGGCAATTGGCCCAGGCCGGCATTGCGGTGATCATGGGGGCGCGAAACCTGCAGCGCGGCCAAGATGCCGCCAGCGATCTGGCAAAGACCGAGCTGGACGTCGAGGCGATCGAAATCGACCTCACAGACGAGGCGAGCATAGCTTCGGCGGCTGAAAAGATTGCCGCCAAATAACCGGCTCGACATTCTCATGAACAATGCCGGGATCGTCGATCCCGAAGATGGTCCGCCTTCCGTTAGCTCGACGGCCGCGACGCGCCGGCTTATGGAAACCAATTTCCTGGGCACCCTTGCCGTTACGCAAGCCATGCTGCCCCTGCTGCGCCGCTCGAACGCCGGTCGCATCGTCAATCTTTCAACCACGCTGGGTTCGCTGGCAATCAACGGCGATCCAAGCTCGCCTTATTACGAGGCCCGGCTGATCGGATACAATGCGTCCAAGGCCGCGCTCAACATGCTGACAGTCCAGTTGGCAGCGGAACTGAAGGACACGTCCATTGTCGTGAACTCGGTTGCCCCAGGCTATGTCAAGACCGACCTGACAGGCGGCAACGGCTTCATGACACCTGCCGAAGGTGCACGCCTTCCGGTCGAGTATGCCTTGCTCGGCACCAACGCCATTCCGGCAGCTTTATCGAGCCGCAGGGCAACGTCCCCTGGTAGGGCCTCACCAGAATTGCGGGCAGGAGCAGCATCTGCCCGTCCGCTTTGCAGCGAGCCTGTCTTAAATCCCGATGACCGAATTGGGGTCGACGGCGACCGGGCAGAAACGCGCCCCTTATCGGACATTCAGCGCTTCCGCCGTGAAGCTGCCGTTGCTGTCCCATACGTAAATCGATGGGGTACACATAGGCGATCATTTCAAGCGCGGCTAAACGTCTCCAATAGCGACACGAAGCTGTGCCGTTCACCCTGCCCTTCGGTCAGCTTCACGCGGCCTTCGATGTCGCCAAGGTGGGTGTCCATCAGGCCTTGCGCCTTTTTCAGGTCTTTTTCCCGCAAGGCCGCGACGATCGCCCGGTGGTGCTCCGCCCCGCAATCGTCGACGCGCTCGTCTTCGTAAAGCGCCATGACCAGGGAGAGCCGGGCGACCAGTTTGGCCAGCATCTCGGACAGCACCGCGTTACCGGCGATCCGCGACAGTTCGACGTGGAACTGACCGACTGACGCGGACTTGGGGGCGTTGTGATCGGCGTGGTAGACGCGCAACTCCTCCTCGGTGAGGGCTTCCAGCCGGTCGAGATCGGCTGGTGTGATGCGCTGCAGCACCAGTTCAAGCGTCGTCCGCTCCAAGGCCCGTCGCGCTTCGAAGAGCTGTTTGGCCTCCTCAATCGAAGGCTCGGCCACGAAGGTGCCGCGGTTGCGTTTGCGTTCGAGCAGGCGATCCCGCTGCAGCACCCCCAGGGCGCCCCGGACTACGGTGCGGCTGACGCCGAAATGCTCGGCTATGGCCTCCTCAATAATCTTGCTGCCGGGCTTGAGCGCGCCCTCGCCAATGGCGGTGGCGAGTGTCGCGCAGATGCGGTCCGTCACATCCTCGGCTTCTTCGATATCGCTGAGCGGCTCCGCCATTGGCGCGGTCTTTTTCCGTGTCGGCTTACGCATGGTCACTCCGAATCTCTGCCCAACAATAGCGCAGCTGACGAAATTTTGTGCATCATTTTTTGCGACACAACATGCGAACTGTTATGCGTACAAATTTTCGTATGTTCATTGTAACTCAATTTCATTATACATATCAACGTGTTGCAAGAAATATGACTGGCGAGTTCCGATGTGGCACGGCGCTTGCAATGAGGTTGGCAACACCACTGCTAGCACCCCTGATACCCATTGCAAGTCTCATGCCGTTTTGACGGACAGGACGAACCGGGAGAGACCAAATGAGTGGCCTCATTGCCAATACCCTGTCCGTCCGGGGGCTGACCCATAGTTATGGCGGCGCTGCCGCCGTTGACGAGGTGTCCTTCACGGTGCCCGCTGGAGAGATCGCCGCATTGCTCGGCCCGAGCGGCTGCGGCAAGTCCACCGTGCTGCGCGCCATCGCAGGGCTGGTTAGCCCGCGCAGTGGCAGCATCATGCTGGGGGATGCGGATCTCGGGCATTTGCCGGCGCGCGAACGCGGTATCGGCATGGTGTTCCAGAATTATGCGCTGTTCCCTCATCTGACGGTGGCCGAGAATATCGCCTATCCCCTGGCCTGCCTGCATGTGGGCCGGACGGAGCGCCGCGAACGCGTTACCGAAATGCTCGAACTGGTGCGACTGGCCGATTATGCCAAGCGCCTGCCGCGTGAACTCTCGGGCGGCCAGCAGCAGCGCGTCGCCGTCGCCCGCGCTTTGGCGCCCAGCCCATCCCTGCTGCTGCTCGATGAACCCTTTGGCGCGCTTGATCGGGCACTGCGTTTTGACCTGCAGGTCGAAATGCTGCGCCTGCAAAAGACATTGGACATTACCACGCTGATCGTTACCCACGATCAGGAAGAGGCGCAGAGTCTGGCCAGTTCGCTCGTGCTGATGAACAAGGGCCGCATCGAGCAGATCGATACGCCCATGGCGGTCTATGACCGGCCGCAGACCCTGTTCGTCAATCGCTTCATCGGCCAGGCCAACCAGTTCGAAGCCATCGTTGAAACACTAGAGACGAATGCGACAATTCTTCGCCTCCGCTCGGGCGAGGCTCTGTCGCTGCCCCGCCGGTTGGATTTCGTCACCGGCGCTGCTGTCGTCGCCACCTGCCGGCCCGAACATGTGTCGTTAGTCGATACGTCCGCCGCCAATGCGCTGGCTGCCACGGTCGGCGTCTCCGTGCCGCTGGGCCCCAGCCTAGTGCACGATCTCATTCTTGCCAATGGCGGCGAGCTGCGCGCTAGCCAGGCACGCGGCCCGGAAACTCTTGTCCCGGCCGCCGGCTCCACCGTCTTTGCCAGCATCGACACCGCCCGATGCCACGTCTTTCCGGCCCAGTCCGGGACGCCTTCTGCCTGATCCTGCCTCGAACCCCATGGTGCATGACATGACTGCAATGAAATTGACCCGCCGCCAGTTCGGATTTCTCGCCGCCGGTGCGGCGGCCGCCGGCCTGCTGCCCATTCCCGCCCGCGCTGCCAATGGCAGCATGGTTGCCGCGACTTTCCCCGGCAATTGGGAGGATGCCTATCGCCGCGTGCTGACCCCGCTGGTCTCGGAAGCCGGGTTCGATCTCACCATCGCTCCGGCCCTGGCGCAGGACCAGTTGGCCAAGATCATGGCCAGCCCCGGCAACCCAGCCTATGACACACTGCTGATGTCGCCGGGCCAGATGGCCATCGCCCTCGAAAACGATTTGATTCAGAAAATCGACACCAGCCGGCTCGCCAATTGGAGCAAGCTCGATCCGGCGTTCCAGGGCGAATATGGTCCCACCGTTACCGTCGAAGTCAACGGCATCGCCTATAATCCCGATCTGGTGCCGGCGCCGAAAGGCTATGCCGACCTGTTCGAAAACCCCGCCTTTGCCGGCAAGGTCTCCTGGACCGGCTTTGGCTCCAACACCGCTGTCATGGCCTATACCCAGCTCGCCAGTATCTATGGCAGCGGCCCCGATGACATGGAGGCCGTGTTCAAGCTGTTTGCCGATCACCCGCAAAACCTGGCCGGCGTTGTCGACAGCACCAATAGCCAGATGTCGCTCTACCAGCAGGGCGAGATCGCCGTGTTCATATGCAGCACCGGCAATGTCGCCAAGCTCAAGAGCCTGGGCCTCAATGCCGAATTCGTGCATCCCGAGACGGGTTCGCCCGCCGCGCCGGTCAATATCCACCTGACCAAGGGCTCGGCTAATCTGGATGCGGCCTATGCCTATATGGATGCCGCCATCTCCAAGGCCGCGCAGGAACAGCTGACCCTGCCGCCCACCGAAATGTTCCCGACCAATATGGATGTGGCCCTGACGCCGGGCATCGAGGCGTTTGTCACCCGCGATACCATCCCCTCGCTGGTCTATCCCGATTGGGCGATGATCAACAAGAACCGAGCCGACTGGATTCGCGCCTTCGACGCCCTGGTTGCAGGCTAGACCGATGCGAGCGAGCGGCTTTCCATTCCTCGTGCCCATGCTGGCATTGTCGGTGGCGTTCTTCGCACTGCCGCTCGCTCTGCTCGTCGCCTATAGTTTTGCCGGCGAGACCGGGCCGTCGCTGGAGAACTATGCCAAGTTCCTCGGCGATCCCTTCAACTTCCGCGTCCTGCTCAACACGGCCCGCCTCGGTTTCGAGACGGTGTTGGGCACCACCTTGCTCGGCATCCCGATTGCCCTGTTGTTCTGGCATAGCGGCCAGCGCATGCGGCAGGCCATCATCTTCCTGACGCTGATCCCCATGCTGACCAGCAATGTGGTGCGCACCTTTGCCTGGATCGTCATCCTCGGGCGGCAGGGGCCGATCAGCGAGAGCCTGATGGCGCTCGGGCTGACCGGCGGCCCGATCAGCCTGATGTTCACCGAGCTGGGCCTCGTGCTGGCCATGACGCAGATCGATCTGCCGCTGATCATCCTGCCGCTGGTCGCCATCCTCTCCCGCCTGCCGCGCAATCTGACCGAGGCAGCTGAAGTGTCCGGGGCTGGGCCCTGGCGGGTGTTCGTCACGGTGCTCCTGCCGCTCATGCTGCCGGCGCTGCTGGCCGGCTGGATCCTGGTCTATGCCAGCACCAGCGCCTCTTTCGTGACCCAGGCGGTGATCGGGGGCGCCCGCAATGTCTATGTGCCGCAGCTGATCTATCGCGAAGTCGGCACGCTATTCGATTGGCCTTTGGCCTCGGCCATTGCCGTTGTCCTGCTTTTCACCACCGGCATTCTCCTGCTGGTCCTCTCCATGCTGTCCCGTCACCGGAGGCTCGTCGGTCATGGTTAGATATAAGACCAATCCGCTGCCCGAATGGCTCTACAAGATATTCGTCTTCGGCTTCGGCACGCTGTGCCTGATGTTCCTCATTGCGCCGATCGTGCTGGCCCTCATCATGTCCTTTACCGGCGGACAGACGCTGAAATTTCCGCCCGAAGGCTTCTCGCTGCGCTGGTATGAAGCCCTGCTCGATCCGGTGCGCTCCGCCACCGAGCATATCGCCGCCTTCAACTCGCTCAAGATCGCGGCACTGGCCGTGCTCGGCGCGCTGCTGTTCGCCGTGCCCGCCGCCATCGGTGCCAGTCGGGTTCGTCGCAACACGGCCAATGCGGTCGAGCCGCTACTGCTGTCGCCCCTGGTGTTGCCGAGCCTGGTCTATGGCCTGGCAGCGCTGATCGTCGCCAATCTCATCGGCATCCGGCCGTCGCTCTGGCTCACCATAACAGGCCATATCGTGGTGTTCGGCCCGCTGATGTACCGCTCCGTCGCGGTGGTAGCGCAGGGGCTCGATCCATCGCTGGAGGAAGCATCGACCCTGATGGGCGCGAGCTGGCTCACCACGCTGCGCCGCGTCACCCTGCCCCTGCTGTTGCCGGGCATTCTGGCCGGGGCGTTTCTGGTTTTCATCCAGTCGCTCGACAATGTCTCGATCTCGCTCTTTCTCGCCGATGCATCGACCACGGTGCTGCCGCTGCGCATGTTCGCACTGATCGAGGAAGGGCTCGACGTCCGCGTCGCCGCTATGTCCGGCATTCTCATAACCGTGGTGCTGATCGGCCTGCTCATTGGCCGCCGCGCCCTCGGCAAATCCCAAACCTCATAGCCAACGCGCTACGGCGCTCGCCAACAAGGAACTAAAAATGAACGTCCACGCCACCGCCGGCACCCGCCGGATCGAAGAAATGTTGTCCGATTTCCAGCCGAACTTCGATTTCAAGGCCCCGCTGCCACTGCCCCTGGAGGAATACGAAGAGCGCCTGCGCCGCATTCGCCGCGAGGCCGTCCTCGCGGGGCACGACGCGCTGGTCATCCACACCGACATGGTGGGCTGGTTCCACACCTCGAACGCCTATCTGCGCTATGTCTGCGACTGGATGCGCGAAGGCGTACTGATCATCCCCACCGATAGCGACAAGCCGATCACGCTGCTCTCCTTCTTCACCCAGGCCGTCATCCTGCCGCCGGGCGGCGAGCCCATGCTGGTGGAGGACGTCTGGCAGATCGGCGCCATTGGCCGCGAATATGCCGACCGGCCGGGCTCGTCAGTCGCCCTCACCGCCGAGCATTGCGCCAATCTGCTCGCCAAACTGGGCCTTTCCAGGGGCCAGATCGGGCGCCTGGGCGATCGCGCCTCTCTCGAATTCTGGCGCTATCTCGACCAAGCCATGCCGTCGGCCAAATTTGTCGACGACAATGCCATCATCGACCGCATGCAGAAGCTGCGCAGCCCGCGTGAAGTGGAAATGTTCCGCGCCGCCGCCCAGCTCATCAGCATCGGCACCCAGGCGGCCTACCATGTCACTCGCCCCGGGGTGACCGATGCCGAAATCTACGCGGCCTTCAGCCTGGCGCAACTCGCCCGTGGCGGGGAAACCGGCGACGGCTACCAGATCGGCATCAACGAATATGGCACCCATTGCGGCAAGCCCTATGGGCATGTCGCCCGCCCCGGCGACCTGATCAGTCTCTATATCTCCAACGTCACCTATCGTGGCTACACCGCCCAGACCGCGCGCATGATCGCCGTCGGTGACATCACCGCCCGCCAGGAAAAGGTACTCACCGCCTGCACCGAAGGCGTCAAGCGCGCCGAACAACTGATCCGCCCGGGCACGCTGATCAGCGAGGTCAACAACGCCGCCTTCTCGTCCTATATCGATCATGGCCTGTTGAGCGCGCCCGATGCCCGCACCATGCCCTATAATTGGAGCCCGGCTGACGATGGCGGTCCGCGCCTGCTGCCGCGCCAATATGTGCCGGACGCCGATTGGGAAGCGCAGGGCCGCAAGCTCATGCATGTCTATCCGGCCACCCATGGTCCGCATAACCCCAATCTGGGCCATTCCGTCGGTATGGCCGGGGCGCAGAACAGCTTCAACGTCTCCTCGCACAATTTCGATCGGCTGGAGGAAGGCATGATCTTCGTGCTGCACGCCCAATGGCTCGAAGCCCAGTCCGCCGGCTGCAATATCGGCGATTGCTATCTCGTCACCAAAGACGGCTTCGAGAACCTCAGCCGCCATACCCCGCTCGAGACCCACCGGGTCGCCGGCTAATGGACCATCCGGCCGAGACCCACACCCATTTCGACTTTGCCGCGCTCGATGCGCGGCAAAAATACAAGCTCTTGATCGGTACCGTCATCCCGCGCCCGATCGCTCTCATCACCACGCTCGGCCTTGATGGCCGAGCCAATGCCGGCCCTTTCAGCTTCTTCAATGTGCTCACGCATGATCCGGCCATCGTCGCCATCGGCGTCGAGAATTATTCGGACATGAGCTTCAAGGACACGGCCCGTAATATCCGCGAAACGGGCGAATTCACCGTGCATATCGTCGATCAGGCCCTGGCGGCACAAATGGAAATCTGCGCCATCAAATTCGGCCGAGAAGTGGACGAACTCGCCGAAGCTGGCCTAGCGACCGCCCGGGGCCAAATGGTGCGCAGCCCGCGCATCCTCGCGGCACCAGCCGCCCTCGAATGCCGCCGCTACATGACCCTGGAAGTCGGCAAGGCCCGCGAAATCATCCTTGGCGAAGTCGTCGGCCTCTATGTCCGCTCCGACGCGCTCGACCCCACAAACCTGCACATCGACCAGCACGCCATGGACGCCATCGGCCGCCTCGGCGGCCACAGCTATACCCGCACGCAGGACCAGTTCGAAGTAAAGACACCAAGTGTGGCGGAGTGGGAGAATGGCAAACCCGAGGCCGGCTAATACGGCCCGAGCCATCCGCGAGTAACCCTGCATTTGTAGAGCAAAGAAAAGCTCAATGAATGCAGCGAAGTGCCCCATTTCTGCCGTCAGCGTCGCGCTGGCCGAGTCCCAAAAGCGGTCGTCCGGGGAGCGACGCGCAACGTCGAAAACGGGGCCGCTTTCGGGTATAGGAACGCCAAAGCGGGCATTCACCTTTCGGGAGGCGTGCTGGCCTTCCCTCAACTCACGTTGGTCGGAAGCGCCAGCTCGGCCGGCTTACGCATGTTCTTCAAAGACCAGTCGAGGGCGAGGTTGGCGACCTCCTCCCAACCGGGATCCATGCAGGTCCAGTGAGAGCGGTCTGGGAAGATGTGCAGTTCCGTCTTGGACGCAGCACGTTTCTGGTGGTCGTAGATCGACCTGGTCATGCTCGCATCCGCGATCAGGTCGGCACCGCCGCCGATGAGTAGCAACGGTGCACGGTAGGGATTGTCCCATCGGATCTTGCCCAACTTCGTGAGGATGCCGTCCCAGTAGAGTTTGCCTGGCGTCGGCACAATGTAGCGGTCGTAAAGTTCGTCGGCTTCGGCGCGGGTCGGGATGGTCTGGGCGAACCGGGTGGCGAAGAACTTCCGGGACATGCGCATGACGCGACCCCAGCTGCCGAGCGAGCCGAGCACGGGGAATGCCGAGACGATCGAGTGCGGACCGAGCGGCACGCCGGTGGTCGGCGCCGGATCGATCGAGACACCGGCGACGCCGAGACGGCGGTCGAGCAGGGTCTGGACGAAGACGGCGCCGGCAGAGTGACCCATGAGGATAGGTTCTTCCGGCAGCCGCCAGATCTCGGCCTCGTAACTGTCGACGATCCGCTTGAAGCCGATATTCTTCATGTCTGGATGCGGATTGACGCGAAGTTCGGCTGGGCTTCGCTCGTCGTGCGGCCAGTTTGGGGCAACAACGCGGAAGCCCTTGGCTTCATAGTGGGCCTTCCAATTCTCCCAGCTGCTGGCGTTGAGCCAGGCGCCGTGGATCAACATGATCGTCTTGGTCATTTTTCGATCTCCTGTTGGGTGGGGAGGCACGTAGAACGGGGAGAGCAGGTTCAGTTACGGGCGCGACCTGCCCAGTGCGCTAAGTTTCCTGATGCAGCATGAAGGCGTTGCGAACCATCGGAGGGTTACGACTGCGAGGTGGCGTGCCGCCGTCCGGGCATGGGGCATTGGGACGGCGGCACGCAGCCGCGAAGCCGGGCGCTGGCCTCGCGGGATGGCCGCCGGGCTACTGAGCAGCAGCGGTCGCAGCGGTTTCGATCAGCTTGGCCGTCGCATCAGCGTGGGCAATGAATGCGAGATGGCCGCCCGAAACCGTCTCGACGGTGGAGCCCGCCCGCTCGTACATGAACTTCTGCAGCTCGGGGGGTATGACGTGGTCGGCATCAGCGGTCTGGTACCAGGTCGGCTTGGTCTTCCAGGCGGCAACGGTCAGCGGAAAGGCACCGGCATCATTCAGTGAGATTGGCACCTGGCTGTCGCGCATGAACTCGGCGTCCTCCATCGACAGGCTGTCAGCGAAGCCGGGCGCAAAGGCCTGCTCGTTGAAGAAGGCAAAGCCATCCGCGGTGAAGTCAAACGGCGGCGGATGGTTGGGGTCCTGCGGGATCATGCCAAAGACCGATTCACCGACATCGGGCATGAACGCTTCGACATAGACCAAGCCCACGACCTTCTCGTGGTCGCCGGCTTCGGTGATTACCGCGCCGCCATAGGAATGGCCGACGAGAATAGTCGGGCCGTCCATGCGGTCGAGCACCCGGTCGGTCGCGGCGACGTCGTCCGCCAGCGACGTCAGCGGGTTCTGCACCATGCGGACGTTGTAACCGTCTTTTTTGAGAATTTCGTAGATCGGGCCCCACCCCGATCCATTAGCCCATGCACCATGGACAAGGACGATGTTCTTGACGCCGATGTCCTGGGCGGCAACGGAGCCGACAGAGGAGGCGCCGACAGCAAGCGCAAGAGCGCCGGCGGCAAGCACGGTCTTTAGATTGATCGTCATATTCGTCTCCCTAAACCGAGCCGATCTCGGTGATAGGAGCAACATGATCGAGGCCGGCCATGGGAAATATCGTGCGTTGAGATTGCCGAACCATACCTTCGCATCCCTCGCGAAACTCACGGGTCGAACGGCCGGCTTTTTGGGACAGTACTCACAGGTCAAAATACGACTATCGCAGGATGACCGATATGCAGTCATCGTCGACGCTTACCAGTCACCGGGCGAACACAGCACTCCCTGGAGTATACCTAGGTGTGAGTGATGAGCTGGGCGCCACGATGCTATAGTCGCCGGATTGTTTGAGGCTCGCAGATGTCAGACGCCGCCGTCGTCCATATTGTCGATGATGATGACTCGCTGCGACGGGCGCTTGCGAACCTGTTCGGGTCAGTCGGTCTCGGAGCCCGAACCTATGGGTCCGCACAGGAGTTCCTCGGGAATTTTGATGACTTGGCGCCGGGCTGTATCGTTCTTGACGTCCGTTTGCCAGGCAAGAACGGCATCGCCCTGCATGAACAGATGGCCGGTCTTGGCATCCACCTTCCGGTCATCATGATTACCGGGCACGGTGATATCCCGATGTCTGTGCGGGCAATGAAGGCGGGAGCACTCGATTTCCTGCCGAAACCCTTCCGTGACCAGGATTTGCTCGATGCTGTAGATCGCGCAATCCAGCGTGACCTGGAGCGTCGAGCGACCGAAAAATCTGCGTCCGAACTGCGGGCACTGTTTGCGTCGCTTTCCGAACGCGAGCGGCAGGTGATGATGGGTGTCACCTCCGGCAAGATGAACAAGCAGGTCGCCGGCGATCTTCATATCAGCGAGGTCACGGTCAAAATTTACCGCGCCCACGCGATGCAGAAAATGGGGGCGAAGACGCTGCCGGATCTGGTTCGCATGGCTGAGCAGGTAAAGGCGGCCGATGCGAAGCGGTGACGTGAACTACCCTAGCGTCTTCCCGGCTCATATATTTCCATGAACTATACCAAGACCATAGCCATCATTGACGATGACGAGTCGATGCAGCGCGCCCTGGTGGCTCTGATGCAATCTCTTGGCCATTCAGCACGCAGTTATTCATCGGCCGAAGCCTTCATCGAAGGCGGCCAGATTGAAATATTCGATTGCATCATCACCGACCTGCAAATGCCGGGCATGAGCGGTGTCGAGCTAATGGCTCGTCTCAACCGGGAGCGTTACAATGTTCCCATTGTTGCGATCACCGCGCAGAAGCAACCTGGCCTGGAGGGTCGAGTATTGGTGGCCGGCGCGAAGAGCCTTGTCTACAAGCCATTCGACGCGGACACATTGGTTTACTGCGTTACCCGGGCGTTGCATTTCTAGTCACAGGCTCGGTTCTGCCACAAGTATTCGTCTCAAGCGGGACAATAGTCAGGGTGGAGCAGATGCCAAACGACGCGCTCGGTAGTGTGACGTTTTCCGACGGCGACCTTTTCAATGCTCTTAGAGAGAGCGTCGCCATCCTTGCGCCGGATGGCAGCATCACCGCTTTGAATCGGCCCGCCGAGGCTCTCTATGGTTGGACGTCCGAGGAGGCGATCGGACGAAGCGTGGCATCGCTGACCTCGAGTTCGAGCCCGGTGGAGGTAACACTGCTGCGGCGTGCTCGGGAGTTTGGCAGGGCAAGCGCGACGATGACGCGCGGCCACGCATCCGGGAAGCCTGTCACCGTCAGCACGCAGGTTACGGCACGGCGGGACGCTGCCGGCCAACTGATTGGATTTTTCGAGACAACCCTCGCGCTCAGAGACGACGGGGAAAGCGCACAGCTTTCAGAGGGCCAAAGCGACAGAACGCTCAGCGGCGAACGCTACCGAGACCTTTTCCATCATACGCCTCTCGCTCTTTGCCAGCTCGATGAGACGGCTACGATGCCGTTTTTTCAAGAGTTCCTTGGAAGCGGGCAGACGGACGTAAGCGCTTACCTGGAGAGCCATCCGGGGACACTGGTTTGGCTGCTTGAAAGATACAAGATCGTCAACAGCAACCGATACTCCATGGAAATGTTCGAGGCACGCGAGGTGGGGGACATGCTCGGACCCACCGGGCGGTTCTGGAACGAAGAAGGGCGCGGAACCGTCGCACGATGCATTGCGGCCCGCCTACGCGGCGAAGCCAGCTACCGTGAAGACACGAAAATGGTGACCTTGCGCGGCCGGGTCATCGACGTCCGATTTGGCTGCGACTGGCTCATGTTTCCTGATGGCCAACATCAGGTTCTGCTCAGCTTCGAGGATATTGGTGAAAGAGTGAAGGCGCAGCAGACTCTGAACCGTGTGCAAGCGGACTTTGCACACGCCGCGCGGATTTCCATGCTTGGTGAACTGACCGCATCCATCGCCCACGAGGTCAATCAGCCCCTCGGGGCGATCGTGGCAAACGGGCAGGCGGGATTGCGTTGGCTGCAACGAGAAGTGCCCGATATCGAGCACGCACTGGAAAGCACGACGGACATGATCGCCGATGCTCGGCGCGCTTCCGACATCATCGGCCGTATTCGTGCGATGGCCGTCAACCGCACGCCGAAGCGCGAACGGTTGAATTTGATTTATTGGCGCGCGAGGTCATGCTGTTCCTGGGGCATGAGATGCAAACGAACGGCGTTAGGCCCACTCTGGCTCTTGACCTTGGAGACACATTCAGCCTGCTCGACCGCACTCAGATCCAGCAGGTTATCGGCAACCTGTGCGTCAACTCTATTCAAGCCATGGCTCACGACGCGGCGGCCCAGCGCCAACTTCTGGTGACGACGCGCTTGGTGTCGCCGGTCCTTCTGCAATGCTCGGTCGAAGACAGCGGGCCGGGCATTCCGGAGCCCAATCTTCCGCGCCTGTTCGACACCTTTTACACGACCAAAGACAATGGCATGGGGATGGGGCTGCCGATCTGCCGATCGATCGTCGAGGCCCACGGCGGCCAGATTAGTGCCGACAACAATTCCACCCTCGGTGGCGCCAGATTTTCCTTTACCCTGCCGATTGGCGAGAGAACGCCTGACTAGGGTAGGGTCAGATGACCCTCTCCCGTTGCGAGAGCCGTGAAGGGGTTAGTGTCCGCTACTGGCGTGGCCTAAAGGGGTTCCTTTCGCGGGAACGGCCAATTGGGGGCTGTGCCCATATTGACCTGCAGTGGCGAACGACAGCTTTTAGGAATTCTATCGTGGGACGGAGCGACCGATATGGGGTCGGTTGCTGCCGCTCCTGTCATGGGTGACATTTGGATCCTTGCCGCGTTCCCCTGACGGTGGCGCACGAGCCGACCTGAATGAAGGAATATTCCCGGTTGCCGCGTGTCCACCACGCCGATATCATCTCGATTGCCGTGGTCTCCTCGAGGCTGTCCAGTTCACCGAGGCGCTGGGACAAAGCGGTCTGAATCCCCGCGGGTGCGTTGGGCCACAAAGCGGCCGTTGCGATGTTTGCGCTGCGCGCCGGCAGTGATCTCCAGCCCGCCCCGGAGTAAGTCGACGCCAAGGCATTGGGCCGATGCGGTCGGAGCGTTGTTTGGGTGATTTGGGCCCAGGCGAAGGTTAGCGCACAGGGGGAGCCGTCTTGGAGCCCGCACCCGCCGTGCTCCTTCTCGCCACCAGGCGTGGGTGGACCAGGAAGTGCTCGGCCTTTTGACGTCCTTCGATGTGTTTGCAAACCCATCCTACCAGGTGCCCGGCGGCGAGATGGGGCCGAAAGGCAATGGCCGCATGCCGGCCCCCTCCGAGGATTGCCTCTATCTCAATGTCTGGACACCTGCCGCGGACAACAAGCCTCGTCCCGTCATGTTCTACAACCATGGCGGCGGCTATATGATCGGTTCGGGCGCCGCGACCGGTCAGGATGGCACCAATCTGGCCCGGCTCTATGATGTTGTCGTCGTGCAATCCAATCATCGCCTCGGACTCTTGGGGTACCTGTTCCTGGGTGATCTGGCAGAGGGCGATTATGCCGCCAATGCCGGCATGCTCGACATCCAGGCCGCCCTGCAATGGACGCGCGACAATATCGAGAATTTCGGCGGCGACCCGGACAATATCATGGTCTGGGGCGAAAGCGGCGGCGGCTCCAAAACGGCTGCCATCTACACCATGCCGGGCGCTGCGAGCCTGTTCCACAAGGCCTCGATTGAAAGCGCTGCGCCGTTGCGTTTCCCAACCCGAGACGCGGCAACCGCCCGGGCGCGCAAGACCCCTGGATCTCCTTGGCCTTGCCCCCGGCGATATCGGCCAGTTGCAAGACATTGCAGCCGAAAAGCTGCTCGAAGTGCAAGAGGCGGATGGCTCCAGGGGTCTTGCCCCGTGGGGCAATCCTGACCCGATCCCGGGCTTTGGATCGTTCATCGATGGCACCATTATCACCCAAAATCCCTTCGCCGATGCCGTGGCGCCCTTTTCTGCCGACAAACCGCTAATGGTCGGAACCACCCGCGACGAGACCGTGTTTTTCAGCACCTTTGGTCCGCCCGATGTGTTCAACATGGACGAAACCGGTTTGCGGGAGCGCCTGGGTGGCACCTACAAGGGCGCCGAGCTGGACAAAATCATCGCCACTTTCCAGGCTTCTCGACCCGATGCCAGTCCGTCTCAAATCTATTTCGCCATCACCACATCGGCGATTTGGAAAGATGCGGTGAAAATTGCCGAGGCCAAGGTGGAGCAGGGCGCCGCCCCGGTCTTCATGTACCACCTGGCCTATCAAAGCCCGGTCAAAGTGCCCGGCACGAACTATTCCGTCGGCTCACCCCATGCCGCCGATATCAACATCAAGTTCGCCAACACCGACAAGAATCTGGGCAGCTATATGTCTGCTGACCAGTCCCCGCAGCGGCTGGCGGCGTCGGCCCATATGAGCGCTCTATGGGCCGGATTTGCGCGAGCGGGTGTCCCCCATGCCGAGGGTGTGGTGGATTGGCCTGCCTATGACATCGAGACGCGGCCGACCATGTGGATCGATGCGGAATGCCATGTCGTGAACGACCTGGACGCCGAAGAACGCCTGTATTGGGCGGATAGCTAGGAGGGGATCGGCAGAAGCCTCCCGCGCTAGGGTAAGCACGCGTCAGTCTGCGAGGCTTGTCGACGAGTGGGTAACGGCTATCGGTCTAACGCCGAAGGAATATGGCACCCACTCCATGCGCCGAACCTAAGCGTTGCTCATCTACAAAGCCACAGGCAACCTGCGGGCCATCCAGATATTGCTAGGTCACAGGTATCTGGGGCGTCGATGTTGACGATGCTCTTTCTCTTTCAGAGAAGGCTACCGAAATCTGAGATTTCCAACTTGGCCGACGGTCATTGGAGCTGTCGGCGAAGCGCCTCATTGCGGTCATCCAAGACCCCTCAGCGGTTTCCTAAAAGCTGCCGTCCCTTGAGGCGCGGCAGGCGGCCTCAATGGGGTGGCAGTGGTCAGACTGCTTTTTGACTGGCAAACGGCACGGTCCCTGCTGTCGAAGACAGGGGATTGGCGGCAACAAAATCCCGGAGCAATGGCATTCGCAAGAGTGCATTTGCTCCGGGAATGTTTTGAGCGGCAATGCCGATAAAAGAGGCGCTTGGCGTCAAGCTCGGCCCGCGGTCGTGCCGCAGCTATTTCACGGGCGTACTGCCGTGACCTCGATTTCGACCAGCCAACCCGGGCTGACGAGTCCAGCAACGGTCACTACGGAACGAGACGGCAAATTCGGCTGCTCCGTCGTGCCGAAAAATTGCGTATAGCCGCTCATAAATCCTTCGAAATCGAGCTGCTCACCATCAGGCGCAACCAGGAACGCCTGCATCTTGACCACGTCGCCCAGTGTGAGGTCGAGATCCGTCAGGGTTTTCTCGATAGATCTCAGAACGCTGACGGTCTGGGTTTCCATATCCCCATAAGCTGCAGGTGTAGCGCGGTCGGCCTTCTCATCGATTACCGAGGGAACCGCTCCGCTTAAATACACGGTCGTCTTTCCAGCAGGAACTTCAACGGCCCGCGCTATCGGAAAGGTCGAACCTGGATTGGAGTGGCGGATCACCTCCTGCGACAGCGCAGGAAGCGACAAGGCCGAACTGGCGACGAAGACAAGGGCAAATTGCTTGATCAAGTTGATACTCCGATAAAACGTGGCTAGGGGCGGCCAGCCTGGCCGGCCGCCAGAGATGCGTCAGCGGGAGTCTGTGACCTCCTGAGCGGTCACCGCTTCGGTGTAATTGTTCCCGAAATTGGTCCGGATATACTCAACTACCGCAGCAATCTGCTCGTCGTTGAGTACACCGCCCAAGGGCGGCATTGCCTTCTGGCCGTGGATAATCACGTAAATCGGATAGGCGGCAGCCTCGATGGACTCGTTATTGGCCAGTGCGGGGTACTTACCTGCACCCACAGCACCTTGACCCTCCGGCATATGACAGCCAGCGCAGATGGCATCATAGATGTCCTTGCCTTCTGTCTGCGTCAGCTTGCTGGGATTGGCGAACATCATCTCAGCGTCTGATTGAGCCACTGCCGCCACGGGCAAGGATACCAGAACCAGGGCGACGACGATCTTGAGTAATTTCATGATGAGATCCTTTCCTGATCGCTGTCAGGCGCTGACGACGTGCTGGTGCAGACGCGTAACGGCATCCAAAGCGGAGAGAATGGCGCCTTCCTGCCAAGCTGGCAGATAGGAAATGTGCTCCCCGGCCATCAAAGTGCGGCCATCCATGGCGGCGGCAGTGGCGTATTGCGCTTCCTTGTCGGCCCAGATGCCATAGCAACCCAGAACCCATGGAACACGGTGCCAGGTGACCGCAACGCCGCTGGAGAACTCCTGGGTATATTGCGGGTGAATTTGCGCGCCGTACTCCACTGCCTTGGCTACCCGCTCTTCGGGAGGCAATGCGTTGAACTGGTACGCCGTTGCGCCCCAACTATAGCCGCCCAGCAGCACGCCCGGCCCGTCGCTGAAATAGTCGGTGGAGGGATATGAAATCTGCGAGATCGGCAGGTTGGTATAGGTTATGCCGCCATAAATTCTCTCATCCTGCTCCCAGAAGCGGCGCTTGAATTCTAGGCCAAACTTGACCGATCCGGCATAATGCATGGAGTCAATGATGGAGCTCATCTCGCTGGAGAAGTTGTGCTCGATCTGTCCAAGAATGGAGAAGGGGATGGTGCAGATGCAATAGTCCGCACTCGCCGTTTGTTCGCCCTCCCCGCCATTGCTGTCGACATAGGTGACGGCCACACCCCTGTCGCTCTGTTCGATTTTGGTGACCTTGGCATTATAGGTGATCAGCTCGCCGACTACCTTTTCAAAACCCTGGGCGATCATGTCCATGCCGCCAACAGGTTGGAAGATCGTGCCCTGGTGGTCGATGGAGTCCCCGGTGATGAGGTTTGCCCAGAGGCGCGACTGCAATATTTCGCTCAGAGCGATGGGCTCGGACGGAATCGGCGCGCCATCGACACCACCGCCGGGCTCCTTCTCCCAACCGCGATGCTCGGAGGCGTCGTCGCTTTTCACATAGGCATAGTTTTCGTCCAAAACCCCATAGGTCTTGAGAGATTCCAGCAGAAGCGCGGCGTCTTCTTCCGAGACCGTCTCGTCCAGCGCATCCTGATTGACCACCTTGGCGAGAAGTTCGGCGACATGGCCGCGATAGTCAGCAGCAATCTCGCGGAAGCGTTGAGGCTTGCCGTCGAAGGCATCGGTATGATGCAAATAAGCGTTGTGATTTACCTGCATGAACGGCTCAAGCTTGACGCCGAGGCGCTTGCAATAGTCCAGAACCCCATAATGGTGATGGGGAATACGCCAGGGGCCGGGATTTATGTAATTGCCCTCGGCGAATTTGACCTCTTGCACCGCGCCGCCAAGCTCAACGTATGTGTCACCGCCGCGCAAGGTCCAGCACCGTCCGCCGGCCTTCTCCCGATATTCAAGCACCTGTACCTTATAGCCGGCATCCCGCAGCTCCAGAGCAGCCGTCATTCCGGCAAGTCCGGCTCCCAGAATCAAGACGGAGGCGCCCTTGGGGTCACCTTCAAGCTTGATCGGGCCCGTATATGTGGATGCCTGAGCGAAACCCAATGTGGTCATCGCGTTGTACATCACAACGCTCCCTGCCGCGGTGCCGATCATCGTCAGCAGCTGCCGCCGGCTCATGCCGGTCTCGATACCAGACATATTTTTCTCCTCGCAAATGCCCACCAGGCGAGTGAGCCCCCAGGAGCCTAGGCGCGCAATCTGAATCTTGCAACTACCGTCCTTGTGCAACTTATAATCATTTTTTGGAGCAAATGGAGCAATATATGCCTTTCTGCGCTGCATTTGCAGAATGGCAGTATAGGGCGAGCTGCTGCCGCCCCTCTACGATTGAGATCGGCCAGGCCGGTGACGTATCGGCTAGAGCCCTAGGGCCTTGAGATAGTCGATCGAGCGCTTGGCGAAACGTTGCCAATCACTAGGATTGTCGTGTTCGGTTACGATGTGATCGGCCCCGGTCTGGTGGAACAGCAGCGCTAGGGCAGCCCAGTCGATAATGCCGTCGCCGGTTGCGGTCCAGCCATCATCCGCCGCGGTACCCTTGGGCGCCGTATCCTTGGTCTGGATGGCGATGATGCGATCGGCATATCGGCGCAATTCAGTGGCGGGGTCGGCGCCCGCGCGGGTGATCCAACCGCAATCGATCTCGAACCAGACGTCCGGCCCGCCGGCCTCGAAGATGTGGTCGATGGGCCTAGTGCCGTCGGGCAGCGGCACATATTCGAAATCGTGGTTGTGCCAGGCCACCTTGAGCCCATGCGGTGCGGCAGCCTCGGCGCCGCGTCCCAGTTTTTCGCCCAGGGCTTTCCAGTAGTCAGGCTTCGGCTGGCGCTCTTCGGCGGTGACGAAGGGCGGGATCATCACAGTGGCGCCCAGCGTCAGCGCGATATCGATGAAACGGTCGGGCTGATCGACCAGTCCCGCCAGCGGCATGTGAAAACCGAGGCACTTCAGCCCCGCATCATCGAGCTGCCGGCGGAACAGCTTGGGGTCCGCTTCGTAAGCGGGCAGCCACGGCTCGATGGCGTCGTAGCCCATGGATTTGAGAATGGGGAGCTGGGCCGCGAGTGGCGGAAAATTGCGGGAAGAATAGAGCTGGTAGGCGATGGGGTAGGGCATGAGGGGCCTGAGTTTGTTGGCTCGATGCAGTCACGACACCGGCGTTCCCTCGGGCTTGACCCGAGGGCCACTATCAGCAGGGTGTGGGTGGCGAGAGGCCCTCGGGTCAAGCCCGAGGGAAAGCCGGTGTGTGGGACAGAGGGTACCTGACGAACGGCCCTAGCCCTGCGCCTCCTTGTCCTTGTCGAACTCCAGCAATTCCACCATCACGCCCAGGTCCTTGACCGTGTCGTAATAGGCATACCGCCCATGGCTGCCATCGAACTCACCGCGCTGCAGCAGCTTGTGGCCCTTGGATTCGAGATAGGCGTCGCGCTTGGTCAGGTTCCGGGTGCGGAAGGCGATGTGATGGCAGCCCGGACCCCTGTCCTCGAGCAGGTCGCGCCAGGCGCTCTTTTCGGGGCCTGGCTGCAAAAACTCCACGTCGATATTGCCGAACTTGAACATCATGATGCGACAGCCGACCGAGGCGGGCTTGCCATGATAGATGGCCTTTGCCTCTTCGGGCTCCGCCGCTCTGCCTTCATTGGGCATGGGCTTGCCAATCAGGTCGGAGAACCACTGGGCCGATTTTACCACGTCGTCGGTGACGAAGCAGATCTGCATCACCTCGTCTTCATCAAGCAAGCGCTTGTCCATTTCTTACGATCCATTCGATGTGAGGGCGGCCGGCGGCCCGAGGGTCACCGGCCCAGGGAGGGAGTCGTGTCAGCCCAAGATGGTGTCGTAGTTCTCATGCATCTGGGCGATGGCGTCTTCGACACTCATGTTGGGATCGCTCCAGAAGTTGAAGACAACGTTCCAGATCGAATCCTGCCAGTCGGCGTCGGCAGTATTGTGCGGGTTCTGCACCTGCTGGGCCGGATCTTCGAGAATGCGCAAGACCTCGGTGGAGCAGGCGTCGAGGCTTTCAGCGGGCGCATCGAGACGTACCGGGGTCGAACCCTTGGCGGCGGCGAACTTGGCCTGTTCACCCGGATCAAGCACTTCTGCCGCGAAGTCCAATTCGGCCGTCTTGACGTCGTCGGCGGTGCCGCCGAGCAGACCCCAGGCATCGACCGTCACCACCACGGCCTGGGCTCCGGGAATCTCGATGCAGCCGAAGTCCGTACCCGCGACCTTGCCAGCGCCGAGCCATTCGCCCTTCATCCAGTCCCCGTGGATCTGCATCAGCGCCTTGCCGGTGATGACCTCGTTAGTGGTTTCGTTCCAGGGACGGTTTTGTGCTTCCGGGCCCGCTTCATTGGCAAACAGGCGCAGGGTTTCAAGGGTCTTGGCAAAAGCCGGATCGTCTAGCGCCGTCGGATCGACCTCCTCGCCATAGAGCTTTTTGTAGATGTCAGGCCCCGCGATAGCCGCGACCAAAGCATGGGTCAGATAGCCGACCTGGAATGGCTGGCTGCCGACGGCAAGGGGAGCATAGCCGGCCTCGCGGATCTTGGGGAAATCGGCAAACATGGCGTCGACCGACGTCCAGGCGGCCGGATCGACGCCGGCCGCCTTGGCGACTTCCATGTTGTAATAGACCATGCCGTCGATATGGAGCGCCTGCGGCACCTTGACGATTTCGCCATCGACCGAGATCGAAGCGGCGACGGCGGCCGGAAGTTTGTCGACAATGCCCTGCTCAGTGAACCATTGCGTCAGTGGGAAGCCCAGGCCCATGCCGGCAATGTCGCGATAGACGCCGGGGTTGGATTCCATGAAGACGTTGGGGGGCTGGCCGCCGGTGATCAGGCTCATCAGGTTCACATTGGAGCCGGTATCGTGCGGAATGGCGATATCGGTCCAGACATGGCCCTTGGCTTCAATGCCGGACTTGATGACGTTGAGGGCGGCGATTTCTGGCGGGGCAGACCAGCTGTGATAGATGACCAGGTCCGTTGCCATGGCACCGAATGAAGCGGTGCTGAGCATGAGGCCAGCGACAATGCCGGCAAGTCTCTTGGTAGACATCGTTCTCTCTCCCTAGTTATTTTTGCTTACATTCGCTGCCCGGTCCGGGCGTCGAACAGGTTAGCCTTGCCTTTGAGGTAGCTGACGGTCACGGACCGGCCGGGGGTAAGCCGGGCGGCGGCATCGGGCTCGACGCGCAGGGCAAGCAGATCGTCTTCGAACGCGAAGTAGGCGCTGGCATCGGGGCCGGTGCGCTCGGCATATTGCACCGGCACTGTGAAACTGGCCGCGACCGGCCCGTTGGCTGCCAGCACAAAATGTTCCGGGCGGAGGCCGGCGATGATCTCGGCGCCCTCCTGCGGGGTGCTGGCAAAGGGATAGTCCGAAACATCGAAGCGCACGCCTGAACCAAACACAGCCTCGACCTTGCCGGCAGCGACGCTGAGCCTGGCTTTGCGCAGGTTCATGGCCGGCGAGCCGATGAAGCCGGCGACGAAAAGGTTTGCCGGGCGCTCGTAAATCTCGTCGGGCGTGCCGAACTGCTGGATGACGCCGCCATTCATCACCGCGATCTTGGTGGCCATGGTCATGGCTTCGATCTGGTCGTGGGTGACATAGACGATGGTGGATTTGAGCTGGTCATGCAGCTTCTTGATCTCGAGCCGCATCTCGGTGCGTAGCTTGGCGTCGAGATTGGACAGGGGCTCGTCGAACAGGAAGACGCCGACATTCTTGACCAGCGCTCGGCCGATGGCAACGCGCTGGCGCTGGCCGCCCGAGAGCTGGCCGGGCTTGCGATGCAGTAGCGGCTCGATCTGCAGCAGTTTGGCGGCCCAGGCGATGCGTTTTTCGATTTCCTCGCGCGGCAGCTTGCTGGCCGACAGACCGAACTTGAGATTCCCGTGCACCGTTTTGGTCGGGTAAAGGGCGTAGGATTGGAACACCATTGCCAAGCCCCGATCCTTGGGATCGAGGTCAGTAACGTCGCGCTCGCCAATCATGATGCGACCATCGGTGACGTCGAGCAGGCCCGCCAGCAGGTTCAGCAGCGTGGTCTTGCCACAACCCGACGGGCCGAGGAGAACGAGAAAATCACCGTCATCGATGCTCAGGTTGAGATCATCGAGAACCTTGAGCAGGCCGTAGGTCTTGGTGATGTGCTCGAAGCTTACGCGAGGCATATCGATCAACCCTTGATGGCGCCGGCGGTAATGCCCTGGACGAAGAGCTTGCCGACGAAGAAATAGATGACGAGGGGTGGAATGGCGGTCAGCAGGGCCGCGGCCATGTTGTCGTTGTAGCGAACGGTGCCGGTCGAGATGGTGATGAGGTTGGCCAGGTTGACCGTCATCGGCTGGGCGCCCATGCCGCCAAAGGTCACGCCGATCAGGTAGTCGTTCCAGATCGAGGTGATCTGCAGGATCAGCACCACGATCAGGATATTGCCGCTCATGGGCAGGATGATCTCGAAGAAGATCTTCCAGAACGAGCCGCTATCCATAATGGCAGCGCTCATGATCTCCTGCGGGATGTCCTTGTAATAGTTGCGGAAGATCAGGGTCAGTACCGGCATGGCCAGCACAGCGTGAATGATCGCCACACCCCAGATGCTGCCATAGACCTTGAGCGTCGCCGTCATCGAGATCAGCGGAAACATAATGATCTGGAACGGCACGAAGGCACAGATGAAGAGAATGAAGAGGAAGGTGCCCGCCCATTTGACGTTCCACAGCGCTAGCGCATAGCCGGTGATGATGGACAGCCCGATCGAGAGGATTAGCGACGGCACGAGGATGAAGACCGAGTTCCAAAACCCGACTTTGAGCCCTTCGCAGCGTGTGCCCGAACAGGCGGAGTTCCAGGCATGGTCCCAAGCCTCCAGCGTCCAGACATTGGGCAGCGCAAACATGGCCCCTTCGCGGATCTGGTCCATGGTCTTGAACGAGGTAACGATCACCACATAAAGCGGGATGCAGAAGAACAGCGCGCAGACCGAGAGAAAGACGATAATGGCGATGGAACGACCCGTAATGGCCTTCTTCTTGCGCGGAAACCAAGGAGCGCTGCGAACCGTGATCTCGCTCATCATGCGGCTCCCGAGCGGCGTTGCTGCCAAGCGGTGAGCAGCACCAGCGGCAGGAAGATGACTGCGGTGATCAGCAGCATCAGCACGGCAGCCGCCGAGGCAAAGCCCAGATTGCCCTTGGCCGACAGCGCCTGAATGGTGAAATAGGCGGGAACATAGGTGGATTGTCCCGGCCCGCCATTGGTCATGGCGACGATGACGTCATAGGCCTTGATTACGCCCAGCGAGAGCAGGATGGCACAGGTGACGAAGGTAAACTTCATCATCGGGATGATGATCTCGGTATAGAGCTTGAACAGGCCCACGCCATCGAGGCGGGCGGCGCTCCAGATCTCCGAATTGATGGATTTGAGGCCCGCCAGCATCAGCGCCATGTAGAAGCCGGCGCTCTGCCAGACCGAGGCGAGGATGACGCCATACATGGCGGTTTCCGGCCGGGCCAGCCAGCTTGCATTGACCCAGGTGAGGCCGATGGAATGGATGAAATGCTCGGCGCCCAGTTCGGGATTGAAGATCCAGCGCCAGGCAGCGCCGGTAACGATCAGCGAGATGGCGAGGGGATAGAGAAACACCGTGCGGAAGATGCTCTCGCCGCGCTTTTCCCGATCGATCATGGCCGCCAGGATGAAGCCGAAGACGATAGCGAGGGCGCTACCGAGACCCAGCACGACCAGGTTCTGCAACGAGATTATCCAGGCGTCGTCTTTGAACAGCCGCTCGTATTGCCGGCTCCATTCGGACCAGTCGATGTCGTATTCGGGCAGCCGGCGGCTGCGCGTCAGCGACAGGTACACCGTCCAAAGGATGGCGCCGATAAAGGCGACCAGAGTCACCAGGCCAGCCGGCACCAATGCCAGTTGGGGTGACCATCGGCTCCACCGAAAGGTCATGCTCGTCCTCCCTTGCACGTCGCGGCGGATTATTCCGGTCTTCGTCGTGTCGGCTCTTGCAGGCAGTATTATCGTTAAACTAGGTTCATGCGGAACGATCCGTCAATAGACTTTTCGCTTGCCGGATGCGTGTTTTGATCGGCCAATAGGTCAGCCTGGCTGCCAAAGGTCAGGCAGGTGGAGGGGAAAATTATGCGAAATCAATATGATATACCCGCAATGGGTTTCGGCACCTATGGGCGGCAAGGCGAAGCCGGCATCGCGGCAATGTTGGTCGCTCTGGAAACCGGCTACCGCCACCTCGACACCGCCCAGGATTACGGGACGGAAAAAGAGGTGGGGCAGGCCGTCAGGCGCTCGGGGCTCGATCGCGCCGATATCTTCGTTACCACCAAGATCGCCACCGGCAATCTGGGCAGCGGCGCGCTGGTTCCGTCATTGCGCGAGAGCCTCGATAACCTGCAACTGGACCGGCTTGACCTGACGCTGATCCACTGGCCATCACCCAACAATGCCGTGCCGATGCCGGTCTATATCGAGCAATTGGCCGAGGCCCACGCCCTTGGCTTGACCCGCCTGATCGGCGTTTCAAACTTCACGATTCGCATGCTGGAAGAGGCTCAGGCTCTTTTGGGCGATCTCAGAATCGCCAACAACCAGTTCGAACTCAACCCGCTGCTGCAGAACAAGACGCTAGCAAACTATTGCACAAACAGGGGAATTTCCGTAACCTGCTACCTGCCGATCGCCCGCGGCATTCTCGGCGACGTCCCGATCATTGCCGAAATCGCGGCCCGTCACGGCGCGACGCCGGAGCAGGTCGCCCTGGCCTTCGAATTCGCCAAGGGCTACATCGTCATCCCCACATCGAGCAAGGCGGACCGCATCCGCTCCAACTATTTGGCGACCAAACTGGTGCTGTCCGAGGCCGAAATCGCAACCATCGAAACGGTGGACCAAGGTCAACGTGTCATCGATCCGGCCTGGGGACCCGACTGGGACTGAGATGGCTTGGGACTGTTGACAACGTCGCGGCTTGGGATAATACCTGTCGTATTAACGTTCCTACGAGGGGCGCCCCGCTGACAGATCGGGGCGGTCCGCCGGCCTGTCGCCAGCGGAAACGTAGAGGTATGGCCGCAATGTCGGCGGGAGGAATTATGAAGGGCATTACCAGTCTGGGGCATGTGGCGATCAATGTGATCGATCTCGAAAAATCGCTGGATTACTACGTCAACAAGCTCGGCTTTCCCGAAATGCTGCGGCTCAAGCGCGATGATGGCGAGACCTGGCTGGTCTATCTGCGCATCACCGACGCGCAATATCTGGAGATTTTTCCCGGCGCGGAAAACGACCGTGCGCCGGCCAGTTGGCACACCAACGGCATGACCCACATGTGCTGGACTATCGATGATCTCGACGCCACCTGCGACCGCATCAAAGCAGCCGGTATCACTCTGTTGTCTGAACCCAAGGCCGGCCTTGACGGCAACCGCCAGGCCTGGCTGGAGGATCCCGACGGCAATCGCATCGAACTGATGGAAATGCACCCGGACTGCCTGCAATATCAGGCCATCAGGCGTCTGCACGCAGAAGGCGTCTAGTTTATCGACGGTTCTGGTGTCTATTGTCGCCCATGGTTTTGATCTTCTCTTGTCCGCCCTGTAAATCCGCTTTTTGGGTAGCATGCGCCGCTCATCCGGCGTGTCGGGTAGGTTGAGATCATGGGCAAATCCACCGTTCGCTTGAAGGACATCGCTGACAAGACCGGATTTTCGGTCAACACGGTGTCGTTGGCACTGCGCCAGAGCCCGCGCATTCCCGAAGAGACCTCGATCCGCATCCGCGAAGCGGCCGAAGCCCTCAATTACCTGCCCAACCATGTCGCCAAGTCGCTGGTCAGCCGTGAAACCAAGACCATTGGCCTGGTGCTGACCGACATTACCAACCCGGCTTTGACGCAGGTGGCCCAGGCGGTCGAAATGACGCTGTCGGAGCGCGGTTATTCCACGCTCTTTGCCACCTCCAACAATGATCTCGACGAGGAAAAGCGGGTCATCGAAATGTTCCGCTCCCGCCAGGTGGACGGTATGCTGATCTATCCGCGCAGCCATCGCGAGCTGGAGCATATTCGCCGGCTGCGACGCGCGAATTACCCCGTGGTCCTGCTCGTGGGCGATCCCGATGCCGGAATCGACGCCGTTTGCATCGACGAGCGGCGCGGCGCTTATCGCGCCGTGCGCCATCTCATCGATATCGGCCATAGCCGGATCGGTATCATCGATACCTCCAATGCCAAGGGGAATCTCGAGAAACGCGATGGCTATGAGCAGGCGCACAAGGAAGCCGGCCTAATGGTCGATGGTGATCTGCTCGCTGATCCAATGGGCAATACCGTCATTCGCGGCTATTGGGCCATGGATCGCCTGATGAGCCTGCCTGTGCGTCCCACGGCGGTGTTCGCGGCCAATGACTCCCTCGCCATTGGGGCGCTGCGCTGGACGCAGAAGAACAACCTGCGGGTGCCCAAGGACGTCGCCATTATCGGCTTCGACAATATCGAATTTGCCGAGCACGCAGCGACGCCGATCTCGTCGGTCAAATACGAAGTTGATATGGTGACAGAGCTAGCGGTGGAGCGCCTGCTGCAATTGATCGCCGCGCCCGATGGCCTGCCGGAGCCGCGGGTCACCATGATCGACCCCGAATTGATCGTGCGCGACAGCACCGCGGGCAGGGGAGACTAGCCCGGAACTGGCGGCTTTGATTTTCTGAGGAGGAACGAAGATTCCAGGCGCAGGAAGCGCAGATGCTCGCCAAACGTTGGCAGGAACGTCGCTGAAGAACGGTGCGCGGATGCCGGCCAATACTCGCCGAAAACCGTCAAAGACAGCCATTGGTCTGCACGCGCGCAACGGGCGTGAATGACTCAAATGGGGTCGGCACCCGGCGCTCGTGAGGTTGCCATTACATTTCTCCATCGGCCGCTTTGGCCGATGGAGAAATGTAATGGTATCTCACAGTATAATCCCGCCGCTGCGGGAAGGCCCGCTTGGAATGTCGGTAGGCAGGTTGGCGCTAAGCGCGCTTTGAAGTCAGACAGATTTTGGTCGATCTGCTTCTTTCTCGACCGTAAAGGCAGGGTGAGAGACCGGGCGGTTTTTGACCTCGTGATCGATAGCAAGCTTCGGGGCTGCGACTTGGTGAAGATCTAGATCGGTACATTGGTGGCTGGACCTGCCATCCGCTCCCGATTGATGGTGATCCAGCAGAAAACTGGACGACCCGTTCAGTTCGAGATCACGTCGGATACCAGGGCAAGCCATCTCGCCTAGCTCGAGCGCCGAGGCGGCTCTGTCAATGATTTTGCGTTTCCGAGCCGTGTCACTGCTGATGGCGCCTAAGCACGCGTCAGTATGCGAGGATTGTCGACGAGTGGGTAACGGCTATCGGTCTAACGCCGGAGGAATATGGCACCCGCTCCATGCGCCGAACCAAGCGTCGCTCATCTACAAAGCCACGGGAAACCTGCGGGCCATCCAGATACTGCTCGGCCACAGCAAGATCGAGAATACGGTCCGATACCTGGGCGTCGACGTTGACGATGTGCTTTCGCTGTCGGAGGCGACCAAAATTTGATCGATGCGTCTTTGCCGGCGGTTGCGGATGTGTCGTCGGCGAAGCGCCCCCTATCCGGTCTTTCAGATCGCCGCAGCTTTCGCCTGCAAGCGAACGCCAATTCCCGAGTATGTGGTTGGCCGCTATCGGGTTGGCTACCGGCCTGTCCTCCCCAGGCCGGTTTATTCAAATGCCGACCCTGGTCACGGCGCGGTCCTAAAAACTATGCCGCCTCTGATGCGCGTTTACGGTTTTGCACAATCATGGCGACCTCCCTCGTGTGACGGGTGCCCCATTCGCACAAGGGCGCGAGTACTCCGGCCAGGCTTTGACCAAAGTCGGTTAGTTCATACTCGACGTGCGGCGGCACCGTCTGGAAGTCAATCCGACGAATGACACCATCGTCCGCCAGTTCCTTCAGGTGCTGGATCAGCATTTTCTCACTCACGCTGGTAACGAGCCTACGGAGTTGACCGGTGCGTTCGGGTCCGCTGGCCAGATGATAGACGATAAGGGGCTTCCACTTACCGCCAAGGATGGCAAGAACCGCTTCCAGACCGCATTGAAAATTCCTCTCAGTCATTTCGGCCTCTGATCTGACACTTACCAAATAGTCGGTACTGGTTTGCAGGTATGTTCCGTCCTAACTGGACCGAACGACGATGTCGATCTGCAAAAGGAAATCACCATGACCAAGATCCTCGTAACTGGCGCAACCGGCAATATCGGCCGAAAGACTCTCCAACACCTCCTGAAGCGGTTGCCCGCCACCGATCTCGTCGGCCTGGCCCGCGATCCGGCCAAGGCGGCTGATCTGGCGGCTACGGGGATTGAGATCCGCCAGGGCGACTATTTCGAATATGACGGACTGGTGCGCGCGTTCGACGGTATTGATAAGATCATGCTCGTATCCGCCACGGCCTTTACCGACCGCAATACCCAGCACCAAAACGCCGTCAGCGCTGCACACCAGGCGGGCGTTAAGCACATCGTCTATATGCCGATCATCCATGAACCGGCATCCGCCTTCACCTTGCCCGATATCACCGAGCAGGATCTGTTCGTTGAGGAAAGGCTAAAGGCTTCCGGCCTCGCCTACACGCTGGTCGGTCATCCGCCGTTTATCGAGAGCATCCCATTTTACATCGGCGGCAACGCCCTGGAGACAGGGGTTCACGCGCCGGCTGGCGCGGGCAGGGCGGCCTATGCCAGCCGTGACGACCTAGCAGAGGCGCATGCTATTGTACTGAGGGAAGATGGTCACGAGTACAAGTCGTACGCGCTCTATGGGAATCCTGCCGTTTCCTTCGCGGATATTGCCCAGATCCTGTCAGATATCAGCGGCAAGCCAGTGTCGTTTGTTGCCGGCACCGACCAGGACTATATTGACCACCTTATGGCTGCCGGTCTGCCCGAGCCGGCTGCCCGCTTTGCGCTTGGGTGGGTGCAGGGCGTCAACGCAGGAGAATGGGGCGGCAAGACTGGCGATCTGGAGAAGCTTCTCGGTCGCAAGCCGATGACGGCCGCCGAATTCCTACGCACCAACTACGCGGCACGCGAGGCCTGAGATAGCGACCTGAGCAATTGCCGTT
The DNA here is from genome assembly GCF_044987315.1 of Devosia sp. ZW T5_3. Lineage (NCBI taxonomy): Bacteria > Pseudomonadati > Pseudomonadota > Alphaproteobacteria > Hyphomicrobiales > Devosiaceae > Devosia > Devosia sp. ZW T5_3. The sequence goes on along the minus strand of NZ_JBJDRE010000006.1, from coordinate 44,822 downwards.
CGACACCGCTATATCGGGACTGGCCGGGGGATGGCGGTAATGCGCCGTCCCCAGCGTGCAAGGAGACGGCGTTTGCTATCCACCGCCGCCTGGTCTGGTGCTCTACTGCTTGGCTGTTTGTGCGCTTTGCTGCCCACCTGCGCAAAGCCCGGCTACGTCGAGCCGGGCTTTGATTTTGCTTGTTACAACAAGGACGTTACACGTCCTTCGCGCGATAGGCGTCGGGCATCTTGAATACTTCGTCTGCGCGGCCATATCCGCCATCCTTGACCTCTTCAATAAGGACCATGGTGTGCGGGCGTGCTGCCTCCGAGAAATACTCGACGATCAAATCGGTGGCGCGGTGAACAATTTCTTCTTTCTGGGCTCTGGTCAAAGCGGCTTCTGGCGTCTTGATGTTGATGAAGGGCATATGGAACTTCCTTTGATTATGGAGGGGGGAGGCGATAATCCGGCGTGATGGATCACGCTGTGGTTTGGGTCGGCACCATCAGGTCGGCGAAGCCGATGCGATGCAGGAACTGCTCCCGCACCCGGTCGACCACGGCGTAAGACACCGCCGATCCATCGCTCGAAGGATCGATCACTGTTCGGAACGGGCGCTTGCCGGGCGGGGTGCCGACGATGCGAGCGACCGCCTCGGCAACCTCGGTCGGGTCAGCGTCATCCGGCACGGTTTCGGCCAGGGCCTTGCTGAGCCGGTCGCTGAAGCCATGTGGCCACGCATCGGCATAAGCTCTGGCGCGATCGGCGTCCGCTGGGGACTCGGCATGGGCAAAGTGGTTGGTTCCACTGGTATAGACCCCCGGCACTATGATGGATGTCTCGATGCCAAGAGGCGCCAGTTCCCGGGCATAGGAGACAGCCAAGGCGTCCATGCCGGCCTTGGCGGCAAAATACGGCGCCAGCAATGGCGGCACGCCACCGGCAACGCTGCTGCTGCCAATCCAGACCAGCAGGCCGCTACCGGCCGCCCGCATCAACGGCAAAGCCGCCCGGTTGACCCGCTGCGTGCCCACAACGTTGATATCGTAGAGTGCTGCCAGTTGCTCGGGCGTGAACGCCTCCGCGGGCCCCAGGACCATGTGTCCGGCATTGTGGACGACCACGTCGAGCTTGCCCTGCTCGGCGACAATCCGATCGACTGCCACATTCGCCGATGCATCCGATTGCACATCCACCTCGAGGCTGTGAAGCGCTATTCCGGCGGACGCTGCCTCAGCGGCAATCGCTGCTGCCTGCGGCGCATTCCTGCCCTCAACGTCCCTCATCGAGGCGTAAACCACATGGCCTGCCTTCGCCAAAGCCTGTGAGATAAGCAGGCCGAAGCCGCATGATGCACCGGTGACCAGAACCGTGTAGCGCATCACACGACCCCGCCATTGGCCCGAATGACCTGGCCGCTGACCCAGCCGCTATCGGGCCCGGCAAGGAAGGAAACGACCGACGCAATGTCGTCCGGCTGGCCGAGACGCTTGAAGGGATTCATGCCCGCAATCGCCTGAAGCTGTACTGCACTCTTGCCGGCAATGAAGAGGTCGGTGGCGACGGGACCGGGAGCTACAGCATTGACGGTGATGCCACGTGTGCCGAGTTCCTTGGCCGCGATATGTGTCATGGCTTCGACCGCAGCCTTGGTGGCCGCGTAGACCCCGTAGTTCGGCTGATAAAGGCCTACGACGCTGGACGAGAAGTTGACGATGCGTCCGCCATCGCGGAGCCGCTTGCTACCCTCCCGAATGCCACGGAAGACGCCACCAAGATTGGTGTCTATCTGCACTTGGAAGACGGCGTCATCGACGTCTGCCATAGCACCCAGATGGACGATGCCGGCATTGTTGATGAGAATGTCGACGCCGCCAAATGCCTCTTCGGCGGCGCCAAAGAGAGTGTGAATCCCGTCCGGGCTTGCAACGTCCGCTTGGATTGCGACTGCATGGCCACCCGCTTGGACGATCGCGGTGACGACCGCATCGGCCGCGGCAACATTTTGAGCGTAGTTGACGACCACGGCCATACCGTCTGCCGCGAGGCGTTGCGCAATCGCTGCACCGATGCCCTTGGACGCACCGGTTACGATCGCAGTCTTGAGCTGTTTCTCGACCATCTAAAGCTCCTTGCTTTGAATGATCTTCATCTAGACTCCGCTCTTTGGCCGAACAATAACGCCAATCTTGACAATTCATTTCGGTTGATGCGAACAATCGACATGGATCGTCTCGACCGTATGCAGCTTTTCGTCCGGATTGTTGAACGTGGCAGCTTCACCGCTGCGGCCGCCGATTTCGGCCTTTCCCGATCGTCAACCACGGAAGCGATAAAGCGCCTCGAAGCGGACCTAGGCGCGCGATTGTTGAACCGCACCACGCGGCATCTGACAACAACGCTGGAGGGACAAGCGTTTTACCTGCGATGCAAATCGATCCTGGCCGATGTCGAAGAAGCTGAGGCCAGCTTTCGCGATGCACAGCCGCACGGCCTGCTGCGCGTCGACGCGCACCCGCTTTTGACAAGGACGTTCCTGCTGCCCAAACTCTCCGAGTTCCTGACCCGATATCCCAAGCTGGATCTGCAACTGGGCCAAGGTGACCGGCTGGTCGACCTTGTGCGCGAAGGTGTCGACTGCGTCATCCGCGCCGGCCAGATTGCTGATAGCACTTTGATCGTGCGTCGGTTGGCATCAATTACCGAGATCACCTGCGCCAGTCCGACCTATCTCGAGCGCCATGGGCATCCAGACACCATTGACGATCTTCAAGCTCATTCTGCCGTTGGCTTCATATCCTCTCGTACTGGGACCGTTCTGCCTTTGGAGTTTGTTCTCGATGGCGACATTCGCCAGGTCACCCTTGCGGCCCGAGTGACAGTCAACAACTCCGACACCATGGCTGATCTGGCCCGCTATGGTTTCGGCTTGATTCAGGCACCGCGCTATCGCCTGCAACACGATCTGGACACTGGTGTCTTGGTCGAGGTTCTGCCTCGGTTTCGGCCACCACCGATCGCAATTTCGGCGCTCTACCCACAAAGTCAGCAGACATCGCTGCGACTACGGCTGTTTCTGGATTGGATCACCGAAATATTCCAGCCCGGCACCCTCTAACGAGAAGCCACCGGGACGAATGTCCGGTTTTGGAATTATCGGCCTAGGCGCCACCGACCGTTAAGGGGGGCGTGAGCGGCCGATGGGTGAAGACGCCCTGTCCTTCTGCTCTGCGCCCCATTCTGGCCGTACAGGCCGACCGCGCAACCTCCAAAAGCCGCCGTTCATAAACGCATTTCCCAGAGCGTTACAACAGGGTTCGGCATGAGGAAGTCACCTTGTATCTTGCTAGACTGCCGAAGCTCATTCACCCATTTCAAATGCTTTGAGCGCTGGAGGATCGACTTCATCCATCGGAGCCGCGAGACGTGTCACCGGCCCACGCGTCAGCCACGCAGCGTGATCGTCTGAACCAGGCCGCCCGATAGGCCATTGCGGACTTCAAGCTGACCGCCGGAGCGTTCGATAATTTCTTTGGCGATCGCCAATCCCAGGCCGGCGCCGGGAATGGTTTGCACGCGGCCGGGCTCGGCACGGAAGAAGGGTTCGAAGACGCGGGCGAGCAGGTCTTGCGGAATGCCCGGGCCCTTGTCGGTGATCTCGATCACGACGCTGGGTCCATTGGCAGTCAGGCTCACAATCCCGCCCTTGCCATGGGTAGCGGCGTTAATGAGAAGATTGCGCAGTGCCCGCCGCATGGCCAGGCTCGGCAGCAGATCGATGATCGCCTGGTCGAGCCGGCCCAACGCGATCCGATAATGCTGGGCCTGCAGTTCCTCGACCGTTTCCGCCAGGAGTTTGTCCAGTTCCACCGGACTGTGATCACCCCAGGACACCTCTTCTCGCACCAGGCGGATGGCACTATCGGCGATCAGTTCGAGTTCGTCGATATCCTTGACCCAGGAATCACGGTCCTCGTCGGGCAGGAATTCCGCCCGGATGCGCATGCGGGTCATGGGTGTGCGCAGATCGTGCCCGGCGGCAGCGACTAGGCGCATGCGGCTTTCCACCGCGCTTTTAAGACGGGCCGAGAGTCGGTTGAGAGCGGAGGCGGTCTGGCGCGCTTCGCCCGATCCAACCTCGGGAATATGGGGAATGACCCCGTCACTACCGACCGAATTGACGGCGTTTTCCAGCATGGCGAAGGGCCGCGTCACCCGATAGGCCATGAACAGGGAGACCGCGATCACCCCCAGCACGATCAGGCCAAGCCAGTAGGCCAGAGCAATCCATAATTCGGGGGGCGGCCCATCCATATTGGGGAATTCAACAGCAAGTTGGCGGCCTGAGACCTCAACCAGAGCCAATTGTCCGTCCTGTCCGATCTTGTCATGGACCGTGACCGGCAGGTCGACGCCGCTATGGGTGAGGCGGGCTTGGAGGGCGTTTGTCAAATCGGGCCGCAGCGGCCCCATTTCGTCCGCCTCAACGGCCACTTGGTTGGCGGTATCGGTATTTTCGTAAAAAAAGCCGCTGATCGCGACGATCTGGCTCGCCACCGGCACCACCATGCGGTCTGGATCTGGTTGGTCCAGCACAAAAATGACGGCTGTCGTTGCAACCAAGACAACGACAACAATGGCGCCGATCAGGATTGCGGCAATGCGGAAGCGTAGCGACTTCACGGAAAGGTCTCACTGACTTCGACCCGCGTCGCCAGCTGATAACCGCCATTGCGGATGGTCTTGAGGATGTTGGCTGAGCCGGCTTCGCGGAACTTGCGGCGAAGCCGGCTGACCAGCACGTCGATGGAACGATCGAACGGGTTGGCTTCGCGGCCCTGCGTCAGATCGAGCAATTGATCGCGCGAAAGGACCCGGCCCGGCCGGTCCAGAAACACCTGCAGCAATTGATATTCGGCGCCGGTCAAGTCTACCGGAAGCTCATCCCGACCGATCACCGAGCGGGTCGAGGCATCGGCGGTAAAGCCATCGAAATGATAAAGCTGCCCGGGCGCAGTCAATGGGCTGGGTGTGCTGGCAGGCGCGCGCCGCAGCACGGCACGCATGCGGGCCACCAGTTCGCGTGGGCTGAACGGCTTGCCGAGATAGTCGTCTGCGCCAAGCTCCAGTCCGATGATGCGGTCGACCTCTTCCTTGAGCGCCGTCACCAGGATCACCGAAACATGAGGCGTGCGATTGCGCAGCATGCGGCAGATATCGAGTCCGGACCCATCGGGCAGCATCACATCGAGCACCACCAGATCGATGGCTTCGCTGGCAATCCTCTCATCGAATTCCTGTCGGCTGCCGGCAAGGGAAACGCGAAAACCCTGCTCGCCGAGAAAGCGAGCGAGCAGACGGCGAATTTCGAGATCGTCATCGACGACCAGAATGTGAGCGGACATGGCAACCTCCACATCTTCAATAGCCCAGCCGAGAACATTGGAAAGCGCGATTTTGTAACCGCATGTTGCGAAAGCCGGTTTGGCAACGTCTGGCAACAATTATAACCCTGCCAGCAATATACCGACACATCAGGACAATTCTGAGCAAAGAAGCTGGGGCATCAAGCGGGGCGAACTGCGCAATGGAGTGTCCCCGTGTTCCGCGTCACCACAACTCTTGCCACCACCCTGCTTCTTGCGGGCTGCACGACACTTGGCCAGCCCTATGTAGCGCCAACCGTTGATGCGAGCGCCCGCTACGGCGCCGCACTGGCAGGCGGGCCCAAGTCCGTGACCGCAAATACGATGTGGTGGCGCGCCTTCAACGATTCCCAGCTCAACGCGCTGATCGAAGCCGGTCTCAAGCAGAACCTGACGGTCGCGCAAGCGGTGGAGCGGGTGATTGCGGCGCGCGAAACCGCTGCTGCCAGCGGCATCGGCTTGCCGACCGGGTCTGCCTCGGGCTCGGCCGCAGCAGAGGGCAACAGCGCCGGTGGCGATGCGGAATTGACCCGCTCGACCACAGCTACGCTCAACTGGGAAATCGATCTCTTCGGCGGCCTGGCCAAAAGGCGCGAAGCCGCGCAGGCCTCGATCGATGCGGCGACCGAGGAAGCCAATATGGCGCGATTGACCCTGATCGGAGATATCGCGACCGCCTATGTCGAAGCGCGGGGCTATCAGGACCGCATCCATATCGCCCGCACGACGCTGGAGAGCCAGAACCAGACACTGGCGCTGACCCGCAAGCAGAATGAAGTCGGCGTCGTCACCCGGCTCGACGTCACCCAGCTTGCAGGCGATGTGGCGAGCACCGCAGCGAGCATTCCGGCACTCGAAATTTCGCTGAACGAGTCCATTCATCGATTGGGGGTGTTGCTGGGCCAGCAACCCTCAGCGCTCAAATCCGTGTTTGCCACCGCCACGCAAATTCCGCGCCTGTCGGGAAGTGTGCAGGCCGGCATTCCATCCGACCTGATGCGGGACCGGCCCGACATAAGGAAGGCCGAACGCACCCTGGCCGAGGCCGCAGCCAATATCGGGGTGGCGCAGTCCGACCTCTATCCAAGCCTGACGCTGGCCGGCAATCTCTCGGTGAGTTCTTCCACCAGTTGGTCGCTCGGCCCCACGCTGAGCCTGCCCATTTTCAACCGCGGCGCCCTGCAGGCCACCGTTCGTCTTGAGGAATCCGATGCAAGGCAGGCCTACCTTGCCTATCGCGAGACGGTGCTCGAAGCGGTTGAAGAAATCGAGAACGCGCTAGTGGGCTTCAGCAAGCAACAGGCCCGCCGCAGCGAGCTCGCCAAGAGCTATACCAGCTATACCGAAGCCACCGACATTGCCAATGACCTCTACCAGGCTGGCGATACGACGCTGCTTGACCTGCTGACGGCCCAGCGCTCGCTCTACGACGCACGCGACTCGCTGGCGCAGAGCTCGGTCGCGGTGGCGACCCAATACATCATTCTTTGCAAAGCCCTGGGCGGCGGCTGGAACATATCCGGCGCCACCACGGCGGAGTCCCGCTCATGACGCATTCTGTCTTTTCCCGCTTGGTTCTGGTGCTGTCCACCAGCATGTTTTTTCCGCTTGGCGCGGCTTTCGCACAACCTGCTGGCCTTCCTCCTGGCATGGGGCTGCCGGCCGGTCCGACCGAAGTCGGCGTCGTTACTTTGACCGCCCAATCGGTTGCGATGACCAGTCTATTGCCCGGCCGCGTCGTCGCTTCGGCAACCGCCGAAGTGCGTCCGCAGGTGGGCGGTCTCATCACCGAGGTGAAGGTTACGGAAGGGCAAGACGTCAAAGCCGGCGACGTGCTCTTCGTCATCGATTCTGCGACCTACCAGGCCGAAGTTGCAGTGGCGGAGGCCGATGTCGCCAGTGCCGAGTCACAAATTCCTGCCGCTCAAGCGACTGTCACGCGCTACAGCTCCTTGGTGGGATCGGGCGGTGTCGCCCAGACTGAGCTGGATACCGCCGAAGCCACCCTGGCCCAGGCCAAGGCCCAGCTCCTCTCGGCGCAGGCCTCGCTGCGGAAAGCCCAATTGTCGTTGGACCGCGCCAATGTCACCGCGCCCATTTCCGGCACCGTTGGCACCATTGAGGGACAGATTGGCGCGCTGGTCACAGAAAACCAGGCCGACGCGCTGACCACCATTCGCCAACTCGATCCGGTCGATATCGAACTGGCCGAGAGCAGCACCAACCTGCTGGCGCTGCGCCGCGCCCTGACAACAGGTGCGCTGGAGGGCCAGAACGGGGAGCCGCCCACCATCTCGCTGACCCTGGAAGACGGTTCCAGCTATGATCAGACGGGCACCATTTCGGCCGCCGATATTGTCGTCAGCCAGACCACCGGCAGCTTCACTATTCGCGCCAGCATGCCCAATCCCAATCGCCTACTGATGCCGGGCATGTTCGTGCGGGCCACGGTGAGCGTGGGCAACCAGCCCAATGCCTATCTCGTGCCGCAACGGGCGGTGACCTTCAACGACGACGGGCAGCCCACTGCCTATTTTGTCGGCGCCGATAACAAGGCCGAGCAACGCGTGCTCACTGCCAGTCGCGAATACGAGAATGCTTGGGTTGTGCTGTCAGGCGTCAAGGATGGCGATCAGCTCATCGTCGATGGGTTGCAGAAAATCACGAATGGCGACGAGGTCAGCCCCCTGGCAGTGGTTATCGAAGACAACGGCGTGATCAAGCAGACGCCGCCGCGTGAAGTTGCCGACGCAACGCCGATCGGCGGAGCGATGCCGGGTGCCGATGTCGCTCCAGTTGCCGGAGCCAATCCATGAGCGAGCTGACCGTAACCAATCCGGCGCCGGCCAAGGGGCCGCGCAGATCCATCGCCAGCTTCTTCATCGCCCGGCCGATCTTTGCCATAGTGCTGGCCATTGGCATTTCGCTGGCCGGTATCGTCAGCGTCTATACGCTGCCTATTTCTCAATACCCCGAGATCGCGCCGACCACCGTGAGCATCAGGGCCACCTATACCGGCGCCAGCGCCGAAGCGGTGGAAAACTCGGTGACCACGATCATCGAGAATGGCATGACCGGCTTTACCGACCTGCTCTACATGGAGTCGAGTTCTACCACCGGCTCGTCCAACGTGGATTTGACCTTCGGCAGTTCGGTCGATCCGGACATCGCCCAGGTACAGGTGCAGAATAAGCTCGCACTGGTCGAAAGCCAGTTGCCTGAATCGGTGCAGCAATCGGGCATCGAGGTTAGCCGCTCCGGCAACAGTATCCTGATGATCGGCAATATCGTCTCGCCCGACGGCAGCCACACCAGTGACCAGCTCGCCGATATCATGTCCTCCATCATCGAGCCTCGTATCGAGCAACTTGAAGGCGTCGGCAGCATCCAGTCCTTCGGCTCGAGCTACGCGATGCGCATCTGGCTCGACCCGTTGGCGCTGGCCCAGTACAGCCTGACACCGGCTGACGTCTCTTCTGCCATCGAGCAACAGAACACCCAGGTTGCGGTCGGCTCGATCGGCGCCTCGCCGACCGTCGAAGGCCAGCAATTGCGCGCCACCGTCACGGCACAAAGCCTGTTGCAGACACCCGAGGAATTCCAGAACATCATACTGGTCTCTGACGAGGATGGCGCCACGGTCCGGCTGGCCGACGTCGCCAGGGTCGAGCTCGGGCTCGAATCCTACGGCTCCAGCTCGACCTATAATGGCCAGCCCGCGGCGGGTTTCGGCGTTATGCTGACCAGCGGCGCCAATGCGCTAGATACCGCCGAGGCGGTGCACGAAGCGCTGGACGGTCTCGCCAATACCCTGCCCGAAGGCGTTGAAGTCGCCTATTCCTATGAAACGACGCCTTTCGTCGAGCTCTCGATCGAAAAGGTCGTGGAAACACTGATTGAGGCCATCATTTTGGTCTTCGTCGTGCTGCTGATCTTCCTGCAGAATTTCCGCGCCACACTGATCCCCATGATTGCGGTACCGGTGGTGCTGCTGGGCACCTTCGGCGTGCTCTACGTGCTGGGTTACTCGATCAACACGCTGACCATGTTCGCCATGGTGCTGGCCATCGGCCTGCTCGTCGACGACGCAATCGTCGTGGTGGAGAATGTCGAGCGCGTCATGGCCGAGGAGCATCTGTCGGCCCGCGAGGCGACCGAGAAGTCCATGTCTCAGATCACGGGGGCCCTGATCGGCATCGCCTTGGTCCTGACAGCGGTGTTCATCCCCATGGCTTTCATGTCCGGTTCGGTGGGGGTGATCTACCGCCAATTCTCGATCACCATTTCCACCGCAATGATCCTGTCTGTGCTGGTCGCCGTCATCCTCACGCCTGCTCTATGCGTGATGCTGCTCAAGCCGCATGATCCCGGCAAAAAACGGTTCGCGCCCTTCCGCTGGTTCAATACTGGCTTTGGCAAGACGACCGCAGGCTATGTCAGCACCGTGGGTTATTTCGTTCGGCGCCCGCTGCGTATGCTCGTGGTCTTTGCGGCTATCTCCGGCGGGGCCTATTATGTCTACAACCAGATGCCGACCTCCTTCCTTCCTGAAGAAGACCAAGGCGTGTTGATGACGATCATCACCCTGCCCAACGGCGCCAGCGCCGCCCGCACGCAGGCGGTGATCGACTTGGTGGAGGATTATTATCTCAATGTGGAGACCGAGGCGGTCGAGAGCGTGTTCATGTCGCTGGGCTTCAGCATTTCAGGTAGCGGCGAGAACGCCGCCATGGCCTTCGTCCGGCTCAAGGACTTCGACGAACGCACCGATCCTAATCTCTCTGCGGCAGCCGTTTCGGGCCGTGCCATGGGCTATTTCTCCAAAATCCGTGACGCCGAGATTTTTGCCCTCGCCCCACCGGTGATCCAGGGCCTGGGGCAGTCCAACGGCTTCTCCATGGTGCTGCTCGACAACGCCAACAACGGTGCCGGCGCGCTTGCGAAGGCGGCCAACCAGCTCGCCGACAATACGGCTGGCAGCAGCATCGTCACCAATATCCGCGGGAACACGCGTGATCTGGATACCCAGCTCAAGGTGACGATCGACCAGGAGAAGGCCGGCGCATTGGGTGTAGACCTGTCCGCCGCCAATGCCTTGCTCGGGGCCGCCTTCTCCGGCTCGCAGGTCAATGATTTCATTTATCAGGGTGAGATCAAGCCGGTGATCATGTCAGGCGATGCCGATTTCCGCATGCAGCCGGAAGACATCAAGAACTGGTATGTGCGCAACAATACCGGCGAAATGGTTCCCTTCTCGGCCTTTGCCACCACATCCTGGGAAAAAGGCTCCAGCTCGCTCGCCCGCTTCAACGCCACCTCATCGGTCGCGATCAGCGGATCGGCGGCCGCGGGCGTCAGTTCCGGCGACGCGATGGACGAAATGGAGGCCCAGGTCGCCAAGCTGGAGGGCGGCTATGGCGTCGCCTGGACCGACCTTTCGTATCAGGAACGTCTGTCAGGTTCACAGGCAACCATGCTGTACGGCCTGGCCGTACTAGCAGTATTTCTCTGCCTCGCAGCGCTTTACGAGAGTTGGATTATCCCGTTCTCCGTCATCCTGGCCGTTCCGGTCGGGATTTTCGGCGCCGTCGTCGCCGCCCACACGTTCGGGCAGGACAACGACGTCTATTTCAAGGTGGGCCTCCTCACCACGATCGGCCTGGCCGCCAAGAATGCGATCCTGATCGTCGAATTTGCCAAGGACCTGTTGGCAGAAGGACGCAATGCAATCGAGGCCGTGCTGGAAGCGGCGCGGCTGCGGCTGCGTCCCATCATCATGACGTCTGTAGCCTTTATTCTGGGGGTGCTCCCGCTCGCCACGGCCACCGGCGCCGGCTCAGGCGCCCAGAACGCCATCGGCATAGGCGTTCTGGGCGGCATGCTGGCGGCGACAGTGCTCGGCATTTTCCTCGTCCCCGTATTCTTCGTTATCGTCAGCGGCAGGACCAAGCACGCCAAAGTCCCGGTTCCTGAGGAATGATAAAAAATTCGGGACCTAGGGCCCATGCTGCAATTGCTGCTCGGCTAGTGCGGGTGCGCGGACATTTCCGCCCAACTCGTCAGCTCTATGTCGTCTTCTGGACCAGTTATGAGCATGCCTTCACGGCCAGAAACGTTCGCCACTCGACGCGCCAAAGGGAGAGAAAGCAGCAGATTTCAGGCATTCGGATATGCAAAGATATTGAGAAGGGGGAACTCGTGTGAAAAATTATCGGATTTTCGCCATTGGCCATAGCGACTTGCCTCGCGTTGCATCCCTCGCGCGCCGCATCTGGCCAGAAGCATTCGCGAAAATACTGCCGGTGGAAGCCATCACGCCAATGCTGGACGATATTTATGCTCTGGCAACTCTGACCGCCGATATCGACATACGCGACCACCAGTACTGGTTGGCAAGCATTGCAGATCAGGACGTAGGATACGTCTCCGCCTACGTTGAAGGCGGGCGCGTGTGGATCAAGAAACTATACGTGTTGTCCGAGACCCGGGGATCGGGCTTGGGCAAGGCGTTGATAAAAACCGTTGTGGATCAGTTTGGGAGCGAGTTGCCAATTGCTCTAAACGTCAACGACGCAAACCATGCCGCGATTTCATTCTATAAATCGGCAGGGTTCGAGATAGAGGGGCACGCACCTGTCCGGATGGGACCTTACGACTTCCACGATTTTGTTATGGTCAAGCGATAGTTCGATGCAAAGCGGCCTTACTTTTGGCTCCTCACACCTTGGCCGAATGACATTGGTCATCGCATCATTGCGGAGCAAAGGCAGCTTGTGGGTTGGTATCGGTCCGCACGAAAGGCCGCAATGGGATCGGTAACCGGACGCGATGCTCATGGAGCGACTGCTTACTCCGTTCCCCCACCAGAACCGGACCGGCAGCTATCGGCCCCGTTGCAGACAGCGCGCGAAATGACCGCCTTGGGCCAAGCGGACCTGTCGCGTTGTAACATCAGGGTTTAGGTTAGCACACCGTCTGTCACATCAGCGCTGCGCGAACCCTGATGTGTCGGGAAAAGCGCAGCAATCGTTACGCAGCACCAGGGTATGCCCTGGCGTGACGCTGGCTGAGCCGGCGCCGTCAGCGCGCCCTCTACTTTTGACGGGAATGGGGCCGAAAGCGGGCTGGCAGCTTTTGTAGCTGACCGAATGAAAGCAGACGTGCTTGTCGCTTCTGATAGCTTTTGTCATGGGCAGACGCCAAAGGTCGACGCTCCCGTCTCTAAGGGCCGTTCTTGTGGGAGTGATAGGAACAGCAGTGGTGGCCGTTGTCCACCGGCCGGCCAGAGTTGTTCGAGAAAGAACACCGGCGGCACTGGGCAGACCGCCTCTCGTGGGGCAAGGTCGGCATTTGGAATCGGTTAGGTGTCCACGACCAGAGACACGACGGTTTCGTCGACAGCTCGGGGAGAGGTTTTGAAAGATCGAAGGAAGCCATTCAAGCAATGGGTTGGCGGGAGGGCTAGGGCAGATAGACGTGGCGTATTTGCCAAGCTTCAAACGGTAGGTGACGAAGACACAAGGAACCTCCTGCGTGGAGTGCTAAGTGCCACTCAAGGAAAACTCCTTTCCGCTTTCCTAACTAACCGGGTTCGTAAGCAGGTCGACGGCGACTTTCTCGCCCAAAGCGCTGAATTCCTTTTTGGCAAAACCGGCGCATTCCCATTCTCAAATCAAGGAACTAGCTTTCGAAGCTTGCTTGTCCCACACCAGTTGGACGTGATCTCTGGTGAGAACGAGCTAAACTTCGTAATTGGTCACCTAAATGGTTGGAAGGACGACGCCTGCCTCGTCATCGATAGCATTATGTCCCTGGCCGGACTCGCGGACGCGGATCCCTTCGATGCGCTCAATGCGCTCCGTATATTTGCAGAGCGTTGGGGAGCGTCGAACTTCTTGGCGAAGAAGGTCGCATTCATCATGGCGCTCCATTCACGCGAGCAGCTGACCGATGCTTTCGCGGAATTCGCCGAGGTGGTGCAACAGACGAAATATCCAGCGCCGTATTTCACGGCAATGGAAGCCATCGACATGGAGTTCCCGTACTTCTCGGGAATACCGGCCCGGGTGGCGTTGTTCTCCCGCCTCGTCGACCACGACGGCCACCGGCAAGTTCTTCCTTTGCACAACGTGGCGGCAAGCCCGATGGCACCCGGCGATGTTGGCCCGTTCCTGCGTAAGTCGTACTCGATGTCCTTCGTCGACGAGATTGTGGCGATAGCGCAGCTCCGTTACGTCGGAAACCGCTGGCCGGGGATCGCATCGACGCTCAAAACTAGTCTTGCCCCAAGCATCGCGGATAAGCTGGCCGAACTGGAGATGGCGCCCTTCGACAGCTCGCGGCTCTATGCCAGTGTCACACCCGAATATGCAGACCTCGCCTACTACCGCCGCGCGCTGGCTTTCCTTGAATATCCCGAGCCTTGTAACTACCGGCAATACATCGACCTCGTGATCGCGCCGCGTCTCCTCGCCAAGGCCGGCGTCCCGGAAACAGACCTCGCCAGGCACCCGAAACCGGGCAGGAAGGACCTGACGAAGGGGCTCAACGGCTTCAGGCGCCCAATGGACTACCTGAGCTGGCAGAACGTCGGCCGCTTCCTCAGGACGGTCCACTTCCTCGTCTACCTGTCAGACGATGGCCTTTATACCCCGCTAGACCAGCACGAGGTGCGGCACATATTCGAGCATACTCAGGGGCTCGATGTGCTGTTGCACGAGAGGGAGATAGAACGGCTTTACCTGACCGCCGACGAGACCTCCAAGCTCATCGTCACCACGCTGGCGCTGGCGCTGTATAAGGAGCGGAGCCACGACGACGACGTCGATTTCAAGTTTAGGAAGAGTCTCTCCGACGCCATCACGGCCCGATTCAACGGCGACGTGACGGCATTCGTGGAATGGCTGCTGCCATCATCGCCTGAGGTGGCCAACTTCGTGCTGTCGACATTGGACCGCGACACGCTACACAAACTCTACTGGATCGTGAAATCGCCCGACGAGGCGGACGTCACCCGGCAGAACATCCTTCGGGCGGTCGGCAAGCGCCGGCAGGAGATCGCCTATTTCATCGAAGCGGACGCCATCGAGGCCCAGCGCAAGGTAGCCAAACTCAGCAAGTACTTCGACGACAGCCGGATGTATGTCGACAGCCTGGCGATGAAGAAGTGGCTAACGGAAAACCCGAGCGCCTACGCCCAGCAGTTCATGCGCCTGGTCGAGCTAGCGCCTGACTTCCCTACGGCACCACGCCCCGCACTGGAAGCCGAGCGGAAGGCAACCGAGATATTCGCGACCGCCAAGTTCGACTATATCCTGGTGGAGGCGGCCACCAAAACTTTCGAGCAGTTCTGCCTCAACGAGAGTTTCGGGATCGAATCGTACCTTAGCAGGCGTATCCGCCATAACACTCTGGCCGGCATGATGCGGTCGGAGGTGGAGACGCTGATCGAGCAGCCTCGTTTCGACGTTCTCACCTACGACGAGGAGTTCATACAGGCCGAAAGAGATTGGTCGGCCCGCTACAGGCTTGAGGTGGAGCGCATCCGGCGTGACCTTCTACAATTCAGGACCGACGGGAAACAACAGGGTATCTTGAACGCAAGGCCGAACATGGACGACCAGGGGACCAAGGCCAACGTCAACTGGCTAAAGAACCTGGTGATCGCGACCCGCAGCGCCGACCTGTTCAACGAATTGCTGGTCCGCTTCTGCTGGCTGCAGATCGAACCGCAGCTAAAATCGGCGGCACGCCTGTTCTCCGTAGACATGGTCAATGACGTTACAGAGAGGATCGAGACAACCTTCGGCAGCGCGGGCGGCGATTTGGGCGAGCAGTACAAGGCCGAGCTTAAGAAGCTTGTGCACGGGAAGTTCGCCAGGTTGGCAAGCTGGTTCCGCCAGCCCGATACAGCTTTCGTTCCCGCTACGGCACGGGATATAGGCGACCTGATTTTCCTCGAGGCGCCGAAGACTGACGATACGCATCTCGATTGGACTGGCTCACTGGTAGGCATTCTCATGGATGGCCTGTCAGTCCACCGCATCTACGACTGCCTGTTTGTACTCATCAGGAACGCGCTCAAATACGGTCAAAGCGGTCCGATATCGGTATCGGTCGAGGGCACCACTCAAAGGGAGAACCGGATCGCCCTCCTGCACGTGGAGGTAGAGTCCCGCCTCACCGAAGACCTTGAAATCCGCCGCTCGCAACTGGCGAACCTCGAGGCCAGCTTCAGGGAAGCCAATACAGCGGTCTACATGGTCAAGGAGGATTTCTCCGGGATCAAAAAGTTGCGCTATATCATCGGGTCCCCCACCGGGGTCGCCCCGCCGTCCTTCCGGGTCGTGGATGATCGGTGCGTGGTCTATTTCGAGATGATGGTAGAGCTCGCGGAAGCGGTGGAGGGAGCCCATGCGGGTGCTGCTGGTTGAGGACGAAGAACACAAGATAGCGGATCTTACGGAACGTATCTTGCGCGCGGGCATCGCACCCGGCGACCTGGTCGCGGTAAGCGGGGTCCGGGATGCCGTCCTGCAGGCGACGGGCGGGTCCTACGATCTGGTCGTGCTCGACATGGCCCTTCCGACTTTCTCCCACGGCACGGGGGGTGGCGTCCCCCAGTCGGTGGGCGGGGTGGAAGTACTGCGGGCACTGGACGCCGAAGGGCTTTCTCTAAAGATCATCGTCGTCACCCAGTATCCAGGCATAATCATAGGCGGGAAGAACGTCACCCTTCGGCAGGTGGGGAAGGTGGCCTCCGCCAAATACGGACAGCAGGTCCTCGGTGCGGTGCTCTACAAGTTCAAGATGCCGGAGTGGCAGGAGGCGTTCGACGCATTGATGGAGCGGGCAAGGTGAGAGTAGTCGTTTTCGAGGATGATACGGCCAAAAAGGAAGTGATCCTTGCTGCGCTCGAAGCGCGTGGCGTTGGCAGGAACACGGTCAGGTGCGTCGCGAACCTGGCACAATTCGCGGGTGTCGGAGCCGATGTCGAGGTCGACCTTTTCATCCTCGACCTCCGCATGCCGGGGGCCACCGGTGCCGATTCCCGAAACGTCGGGCTCGAGATCCTCGAAATGCTGGACCACGGCGGGAGGAAGCGCGCGCAGGTTCTGGCAATCACCGCCTATCCGGAAGAAGCCGAGCCGATCCGGGACCGGTTCGCGGAACGCGGATGCATAATCTTCGACTTCGAGCAACGCGCGCAATGGGGCAACGCCCTCGACATCTTCTTGGCCCAGGCACATGAGCGAGGACGATATGACTTCATCATATTCACCGCCCTCGAGGAGGAGCGGATGCCCTATAGCCAGTTCCGCGACATCGAGGTCAAGAGCCAGATCCGAAACGGTCTGAATGTCTGGGAAACCGAACTCGACGGCCGGCCAGGCGCGATCTTCATGCTGCCACACATGGGTCTCGTCAACGCGTCGATCGTCGTATCCCGTGTACTCGAGAATTACTCGCCATCGGTCGTCGCGATGTCCGGAATATGCGCTGGCTTGGGTTCCGAGATACATCTCGGACAACTGCTGGTGGCAGATGTGTGCTTCGAATACCAGTCAGGCAAGTGGTTGGACGAGGTGTTCCTGGCCGAGCCCTACCAGGTGGCGATACCGCCGCTTACGAGACCCCAGGTTGTGCTTGCCATCGAGAGCCCCGACATCACAGACGCGTTGGAGGCAGGCTTCAAGGGCAAGAGCAGGCCGGGGACCAAATATGAACCAAAGCTGGTTGTCTTCGCTACCGGCTCCGCCGTGATCGCTAGCGACGAACGCATCGATGGTATCCGTCAACAGCATCGTAAGGTCCGGGGTCTGGACATGGAGGCCTTTGGTTTTATGAAAGCAGCCGAGCTCTCCGGAAAGCGAATGCACGTGTTTTGCGCGAAGGTAGTGGTCGATAAAGCCGGGGCCGCGAAAGGCGACGAGATCCACGAGTATGGATCGTACGTCTCGGCGCGTTTCACCATCGACATGGTCGGTCAACTGTTGGCTCTCTAATCCTGACACCAACGCCTTCTATCTAAAGGCAGCCGTAGGCATGCTCAAGCGCAGGTCCGCTTCAGTGCGAACTTTGAGCCGCAGGTACCGAGCGAAATGCCAAACCTATCGAGCGATAACAATGATGGGCGCTTAGTAGATCCGCATTTGCAGGCGCATGACGATGTCTGAGCCCAGGCGCTGGAAGCCGTATTCGCGCATGGTGCAGGTCCAGCCTTCGCCGGATTTTTCGATGCGGAACAGATTGTAGCGCGCCGGATCGTCCAGCGTGCCGCCCTGGGCGGCGCTGGCGGCGGCGACGCCGACGACCGGCACTTCGTGGTTCTTGCCGGGAATGGAGTGGATCGAGGAGCGGTGGGTGTGCCCGTGCAGGATCAGTTCGGCGCCATGTTCGGCAATGACCTGGCGGAACAGTTTGTGCCCCTTGAGGCCGAATGAGGGATGCTGGAGTTCGGCATTGGGCGGGTGATGGATCAGCACGGTGCGGAAATAGCCCGCATCGCCCATGGCCTTCAAAATCCGCCCCAGCCGGTCGGCCTGCTTTTCGTCGAACCGGCCGATGGCGAGGAAGGGCCGGGTTGGCACGGCGCTCGAGCAGGAAATGATCGCGAGCTCGCCCACACGGCGCACAAAGGGGAAGGCCGCGCTATCCAGCGTCTCGCCCTTAAGGTAATCGCCCCAATCCTTTTGCGCCGTTTCCAGCGCACCGGGCACATAGGCGTCGTGATTGCCGGGGCAGACCGCAATGCGATCGGCGCTGCCCAAAGCCCGCAGCCAGTCGCCGGCGCGGACCACTTCGCTATCGAGCGCCAGATTGGTCATATCGCCCGTCACTGCCGTAAAATCGGCATTCTGGCCCTGCATATGGGCTACAAGGCGCGCCAGCGTCTCGCTATTGAGTTCGCCATGCCGCTTGAGCTTCCAGTTGAGGAAGCCGGTCAGCCGCTTGCCGAGCAGATCGCGCAGGGCGACCTCGGGCATGGGCGAAAGATGGATGTCGGAGATGTGGGCAAGGGTGATCATCAGGGGCGTAATGCCAGAAGGAAAGGGGCAAGAAAACGGACAATCGCCCGTAACGTCAATTTTGTCGTCATCAAAGCTCTGCTACCGATAGGGCGTAAACGGAGCCAGCCATGCAGATGAATCGATTCCAGCAGGTGCGCGCCAAGGTCTTCCTGACGCTCAAGGGGCTTTGGCACAGGATGACTATAGGCGCGCGCATCATGCTGGTGGATGGGGACAAGGTGTTCCTGATCCGCCACACCTATGTGCCGGGCTGGCAGTTCCCCGGCGGCGGTGTCGATCCCGGCGAAACCATGGAGGCGGCGGCCCGGCGCGAAGCGCTGGAAGAAACCGGCTATCGGGTCACCGGGCCGATCGAGCTGTTCGGCATCTATCACAATGCCAGCCCCGTGACCGATCGCGACCATGTGGCCTTCTATGTCGCCAAGAACCATGTGCTGGAGCGCGCGTTCAAGCCCAATCACGAGATCGCCGAAGCCGGCTGGTTTGACCGCAAGGCATTGCCGCAGGGGGTTACGCCAGCGACCTCGCAGCGGATTGATGAATATTTTGATGGGCAACCGAAGCGGGAGATTTGGGGGTATTGAGGGGCCGTTCTTTCCTTTTCCCTCGTGGGAGAAGGTGCCCCGAAGGGGCGGATGAGGGGGTGCTTCCATAGGCGCTAGAGCATGGGATGGCGCAAACCCCTCACCCTGACCTTCCGCTGAACGCGTCAGGTCGGTCCCTCTCCCACAAGGGGAGAGGGTAGAAAGCGCAGGCGCTCACTTCAAAAACGGCAGTTCCGGCCCAATCGGGATAATCCGCGTCGGATTGATCGTGATGTGGCTCCAGTAATAATGCGTGCGGATGTGGTCGAGATCGACCGTTTCCTTCACACCGGGAACTTCGTACAGCGCTTTAAGATAATGGCTCAGATTGGGATAATCGGCGATGCGTTTGCGGTTGCACTTGAAGTGGCCAACATAGACCGCGTCGAACCGCACCAGCGTCGTAAACAGCCGCCAATCGGCTTCGGTGATGGTCTCGCCGGTGAGATAAGCGGTTTCGCCCAATAGGCCTTCGACCCAATCGAGCGCGTCGAACAGCTTGGCGACGGCCTCGTCATAGGCCTCTTGCCTGGTGGCAAAGCCGGCCTTGTAGACGCCATTGTTGATGTCGTCATAGACACGGGCATTGATGGCGTCGATCTGCGGGCGCAGAGCCTCGGGATAGTAATCGTCCGTGTTGCCGGTCAGCTCGTCGAAGGCCGAGTTGAACATGCGGATGATTTCCGAGCTTTCATTGGAGACGATGGTGCCGGTCTGCTTGTCCCACAGTACCGGCACGGTGACGCGGCCGGTATAGTCCGGCACGGCCTGAGTGTAGACCTGCCACAGGAAGTCCTTGCCGAGCAGGCTGTCGCCGGTCGAGCCTTCGTCGGTCTTGAAGCTCCAGCCGGTTTCGTCGGGCATTTTGGGCGAGACCACCGAGACCGAGATCAGGTCTTCCAGATTCTTGAGCTTACGGAAGATCAGTGTGCGATGTGCCCAGGGGCAGGCCAGCGACACATAAAGGTGATAGCGTCCGGCCTCTGCCTTGAACCCGCCGGTGCCAGATGGGCCGGCGCTGCCGTCAGCAGTGATCCAGTTGCGGAAGCCCGCCTGGCTGCGCTCGAATTTGCCGCCCGTCTTTTTGGTGTCGTACCATTGGGTGGACCATTTACCGTCGATCAATTGTCCCACGATCGAACCCTTTCCGTCATGTTGTCGTCTCGTTTGCAGGTCTAAGTCCGGCAAGCCGAATACGTTGCCATTCACATAGACCGGCGCGGCGGGAAGGATAAGAACCCAATGGCGTGACGAACCGTTGTGCATATCGAACACAGCGCCTGCCGAAGGTCTTGATTTTCTTCGGTGCTGCAATACCTTTCTGTTTACGCGAGGCCCCCATGGTGCTAATGCGATTTTCAGGCGTGGAGGCGCCCAGGATGGTAAAGGTTTTGCTGGTGACACGACGACCGTAAGCGGTCTTTTGAAGCGGTGCCCTCTTGGGGCGCCGGGTTTGTCCTACGCATTCCATCCTGGATAATGTCATGAGCCTTCAATCTGCGCCTTCGGCTGCGGCCGCTGCTGTCTCCGCTTCGCCCATTCACGCGCCCACCGTTCGCTACGCAAATGCCGCCGATGATGCTTTCATTGAGGAATTGCAGGCCATTGCCTTTGGCCCGGGCCGGTTTGCCCGCACGGCGTTTCGCATCCGCGAGCGGTTCCCGATTGACAAGAGCCTGAGTCTGGTTGCCGAGGTTGATGGCACGCCTTGCGGCTCGGTCTGGATGACCCCGATCAGCATTGGCGGCATCAATGGCTGGATGCTTGGGCCGCTGGCCACCCATCCCAATTTCCGCAAGCTCGGCGCCGGCAAGCTGCTCGCCCGCGAAGTCACCAAGCGCGCTTTGGCGCGGGCCGATGGCCAGTTTGTCATGCTGGTGGGGGACCGCGACTATTATTGCCCGCTGGGCTGGGAGCCCACCACTTTGGGCGCCATCCAGTTCCCCGGCCCGGTCGATCCGACCCGCGTGCTGGTCTATGCCGATGATAAATCGCTGGCCACGACGCTCAGCGGTTCGATCGCGGCGTTCCAGCGATAAAAGGGATGCAGGGGCGGGCAGGCTCGCTTAAGCTCCGCATTCCGATTTGAATTGCTGGTGCCTCTTGTCGCTGGACGCCTCCGTCATCGATCAACTTGCCGCGCGGCTGCTGGCTGCCCCGCCTGCTCTGCCAGGTGGCGAACAGCTGGTGCCCGATTGGCTGCCGGAGCGGGCCTTCGATCGTCCGCCCGTGCCGGCGGCGGTGCTGATCGCGCTGATTCGGCGGCCCGAGGGCTATACCGTGCTCTATACTGAGCGCTCGCCAGACCTGCGGGCGCATTCGGGCCAGGTGGCCTTTCCCGGCGGGAAGGTGGATGCCTCCGACGCCGATGTCGGCGCCGCGGCTTTGCGCGAGGCCTATGAAGAGGTCGGCATGCGGCGCCAGGATGCGCGCATTTTGGGCTTTATGCCCACCTATTTCACCGGCACCAATTACCTGATCACGCCGGTTGTTGCCGAAGTGGCGCCCAGCGGCCCCTTCGTGCCTAATCCGGGCGAGGTGCATTCGGTGTTCGAAGTGCCGCTGCAGCGGATTCTGGACACCGAGAGCTATGGCCGGTTCCGCATCAAGCGGAATGGGCGGGAGCACAGCACCTGGCAGATCGACCATGATGGTCACACCATCTGGGGCATTACCGCCAATCTGACCCGCCAGTTCCGCGATCTGGCGCTGGGTGAGGCCGCGCTATGAGTTCCGAAGAGCGGTTGGCCAGCGCCGAGTGGCTAGTGCGTCCTGAAACGCAGGCGATTTTTGCCGCGCTCGATGGCGACAAAGGCCGCACCCGCGCCGTTGGCGGTGTGGTGCGCGACACGCTGCTGGGCCGCGAGCGGGACAATCCCGATATCGATCTGGCGACTGAACTGACCCCCGATGAGGTCATCGCGCGGGCCGAGGCTAATAGCATTGCCTACTATCCCACCGGCATCGACCACGGCACGGTGACCCTCAAACTGGGCGAGACCCTGGCCGAGGTTACGACGCTGCGCAGGGATGTGGAAACCAATGGCCGCCACGCCGTGGTGGCCTTCGGCACTGACTGGGCAGAGGACGCCGCCCGCCGCGATTTCACGCTCAATGCGCTCTATTGCGAGGCGGATGGCACTCTGTTCGACCCGCTGGGCGGCATTAATGACGCGCTCAACAGCCGTGTGCGCTTCATCGGTGACGCCGCAACGCGCATCGCGGAAGACGGCTTGCGGGTCTACCGCTTCTTCCGCTTTTCAGCCAGCCATGGCGGCGAAAAGTTCGACCCCGATGGGCTGGCCGCCTGTGCTGCTGCAGTCGGGCAATTGGGCCATTTATCGGCCGAGCGGGTCGGCAGCGAAATCCTGCGGATGCTGGCTTTGCCCGATATCGCGCTGACTTTGGGCGCCATGGCGGCCATCGGACTGGTCGAGATCGACCACGACCAGCTCAAAACCCTCAGGGCCTATGAAACATTGGGTGGCTTTACCCCAGCCACCCGCCTTGCCGTCCTCATCGGCACTCGCCCGGCCGACGCCGTGCAGCAGCAATGGCGGCTCTCCAACGAGGTCATGCGCGCGGCCCAAACCGTGGCAGCCGCCGCTGACATGGTGGAGCAGGACCGGCTGGATGAAGCCGCCTATCGGTTTGGTGAAGTGGCGGTCGAGGGCCTAGCCCTGGCGGCCGCGCAAGGCAATTGGAGGCCCGACCGGCTGGCCGAGGCCGCGCGCTCGCTTGCCGCCGTGCAATTGGTGCCGTTTCCGATTTCGGGCAATGATCTGGCCGGCCTCGGTATCAAACCGGGGCCGGCTCTGGGCCAGGAACTGGCGCGCCTTGAGCGCATCTGGATCGATAGCGGCTTTGCGCTGGATCGGGAGGCGCTGCTGGCGCAGGCCAGCGTCTAGTGCTTGGTCGCCTTGGGCCCGCCGGTATCGACGATGCGCTCCTTGATGCGCTCGATCATTTCGGGGCGCACATCGGTTTCGCCATGCAGGGTCTTGAGATTTTCCACCGCGCGGCGCACCACCTCGGCTTCGCTTTCCGCCTCGGCGTGCCAAGTGGAGCCGGGGATCAGTGAGCCCGAATCAAAGCGTTTCATCTGCATCTCCCTAGTTTGAGCAGTGGGATGGAACGTGCAGGGCAGGGGAGGGTTCCAGGATTTTGTGGCACGACCTCGTGGTTCGACAGGCTCACCATGAGGTCTACTGATAGGGCCCTGTATATCCCGTAGACCTCATCCTGAGCCTGTCGAAGGACGAGGTCGTGGCACGATCTCTCAATCGTCGGCAAATTCGCCGATCTGGCTCAATCCTTCCAGCCATGTGCCGTCATCGTTCCGCACTACTTCGCGCGGCAGCACGCCGCTTTCGGCGGCGATGGCGTCGGCCAGGTCGCGGGCATGGGTCACCACCCAGACCTGGCTGCGCTCCGCCGCCTTGACGATCAGTCGTGCCAGCATCGGGAGTAGGTTGGGATGGAGGCTATTCTCCGGCTCGTTGAGCGCGATGAAGGGCGGCAGCCGATAGGACAGTAGCGCCCCCGCCAGCGCCAGGAATTGCAGCGTCCCGTCCGACAGTTCGTGCGGCGCGAACACCCGCTTGGGCATTTCGGCATAACGCATGCCGAAGCTGGCGAAATCGCCGACCTCCGGAATGACCAGTTCGGCACCAGGAAAAGCATCCTCTATCGCCCGGTCGAGATCGATGCGGTCGCCGCGAATATGGTGCAAAGTCGCCAGCACGGCGCCGAGATTGCTGCCGTCCGAAGCGAGTGAAGGCGCCGTCACCGCGCGAGAGGGACGGCGTAGTGCCGATTCCGCATCGGTGCGAAAGCCGTGGAAGAAGCGCCAAGCGACCAGCGAATCCCGCACCAGCGCAACTTCCGAGCGCCCCGACAAGGCGGCCAGGGCCGTCTCGCTGGCCAAGATATCGTCATCAGCCAGCTCGCGTCGCCCCGCTGCGTCGCGGGCCCAGGCCATGCCGCCCTTGCGATCCATCAGGCTGACAGCCTTGCCGCGTTGCTGCCATTCAAGACTCTCGGCACGCACCTGGGCCTCGTTAGGAAAGGCAGCCGTCGCTTCCTTCGGGGCAAAGCCCACGTCAAGCCGATAGGTCGGATCGAAACTGCCGTCGCCCAGATCGGCAAAGCTCGCGGCCAGCCGCAGGCTGTTGCCCTCGCCCTTACGATAACCGTCAGTGCGGTACATCGGCTCGAAACTGCCGTCTGGTGAGAGATTCTTCCCGCCGGCCCAGAAGATCGAGGCCAGCCCGCCTTCGCGCGCAATCTCGTCGGCCAGCGTGCCGCGCGCTGCGGCCTGCAGCAGCTCCAGCGAGCGGTAGAGGTTGGTCTTGCCCACGCCATTGCCGCCCACCAGCACCGTCAACTGCCGCACCGGAAACCGGATCTTGCGGACCGAGCGATAGCCGATGATTTCGACGGCGGAGAGCGTCATGTCATGGCCAGCGCACTTCAGGCGGCATGGAGGAGAGAATCGAATTCACATTGCCGCCGGTCTTGAGGCCGAACATGGTGCCCCGATCGTAGAGCAGGTTGAATTCGACGTAACGCCCGCGCCGGATCAACTGTTCGTTGCGGTCGGCCTCGGTCCAGGCCGTTTCGTAATTGCGGCGCACCAGTTCGGGATAAATCCCCAGGAAAGCTTCGCCCACCGCCTTGGTGAAATTGAAATCGGCGTCCCAATCACCCGAATTGAGCTGGTCGTAGAAAATGCCGCCAATGCCGCGATGTTCGTTGCGGTGGGGCAGGAAGAAATACTCGTCGCACCAGTCTTTATAGCGCTGGTAATCGACGCCCGGCCGATCCGCACAGGCGGCGCGCATGGCGGCATGGAAATCGAGATTATCGCGATCGTCCTGCACGCGCCGGCGATCCAGCACCGGGGTCAGATCGGCCCCGCCGCCGAACCATTGCTTGCCGGTGACGATCATGCGCGTGTTCATATGCACCGCTGGAACATGGGGGTTCCAGGGATGCACGATCAGCGAAATGCCCGAACTCCAGAACTGGGCGCCCGCTTCGGTGCCCGGCATCTGTTTGGCAAAATCGGCCGAAAATTCGCCATGCACGGTCGAGATATGCACGCCCGCCTTCTCGAAGACGCGGCCATGCAGCATGGACATTTCCCCGCCCCCGCCGGCGGCGCGATCCCAGGGCGTGCGCTCGAACGTGCCGGGCGGCAGATGGCTATTGGGGCCGCTGACATCGGCCTCCAGCTGTTCGAAGGCGGCGCAAATCCGGTCGCGCAATGCGCGGAACCAGGCGGCGGCTATGGTTTTTTTATCGTCGATATCGGGCGGAAGAGTCATGGTGGCAGTGGAATGAACCCTCATTTGAGCTCTGTAAACCCGTCGGTCTGTCTTTTTGCTTCCCCCAGGATCAGCGTTGCGGCTAGCGCCACATTGATCGAGCGCAGTCCCTCGCGCATCGGAATGCGTATGCGCAGGTCCGCTATGTCGGCCACCGCGTCGGGCACGCCAGCGCTTTCGCGGCCTACCATCAGGATGTCATCGGCCTCGTATTGCGCCTCATAGGCAGAAGTCGTGGCCTTGGTGGTCAGCAACACCAGCCGTCGCCTCTCGGAGTGCCGCCATTGCTCGAAAGCGGCAAAGCCGGTGTGCTCGCGCACGATGGCATGGTCGAGGTAGTCGAGCCCGGCTCGGGCCAGTGATTTGGCCGAGAACGGGAAGCCGGTGGGATGGATGATATGGATAGTCGTGCCCAAGCATGCGCCGAGCCGGATCAGCGTGCCGGTATTGTTGGCGATATCAGGCTGATAGAGGGCGAGTTCTACGGGCATGGGCTCCTCGGGCAGGGCGGTATCCCCGCCACGGATTTGGCACTTTAAGGCCTGCTGCGGCAATCGGGTTGGGAATAGTGTCGCAGTTGATCCATGTCATTGCCCGCCGCACTGGACAAGTTCCTGTGACAGTGCAAAAAGAACCCCGGACTGACGGGCCGCTTGAGGGTGGACGGCGGCTGATTCCGCTTATGCGTGAGAGGCCCTGCCGCTACCGGCCGCGTTGGGCGTGTATTGTACGGGGATCGTGACCTTGGCTACGCAAGCAGAACATTCAACGACGCGGCGGGACTTCCTGTATGTCGCAACCGGTGCCGTTGGTGCCGTGGGCGCGGCGGCAGTGGTCTGGCCGCTGATCAACCAGCTCAATCCCGATGCGTCGACCCTGGCGCTGGCCAGTATCGAGTTCAATCTCGCCAATATTCCAGAAGGCCAGTCGGTGACGATCACCTGGCGCGGCCTGCCGGTTTTCGTGCGGCATCGCACCCAGGCCGAGATCGACGAGGCCAAGGCGGTTCCGCTGGCCGACCTCAAGGATCCCGAGACCGACGAGCAGCGCACCAAGCCCGGCCACGAAGAATGGCTGATCATGATCGCCAATTGCACCCATCTCGGTTGCGTGCCGATCGGACAGTCGGGCGATTTCGATGGCTGGTTCTGCCCTTGCCACGGTTCGCACTACGATAGCGCCGGCCGCATCCGCCGCGGCCCGGCACCCAAGAATCTTGTGGTGCCGCCTTATGAATTCATCAGCGATACGCTGGTCCAGATCGGTTAGTGGGGGCTTTTCCGATGTCAGAACATTCGACTTACGTTCCAGGAAATGCCGCCGAAAAGTGGCTCGACGAGCGCCTGCCCGTCGTCAGGTTTGCCAAAGAGCACCTGATGGATTTCCCCACGCCGAAGAACCTCAATTACTGGTGGACCTTCGGGGCTATTCTGGTGATGTGCCTTGGCGTGCAGATCGTCACCGGCATTATCCTGGCCATGCATTATACGCCCAATGTGGCGCTGGCCTTTGACTCGGTCGAGCATATCCGCCGTGACGTCAATGGTGGCCGCATCATCCAGGCGGTCCACTCGGTGGGCGCCTCGATGTTCTTCGCGGCGCTCTACATCCACATTTTCCGCGGCATGTTCTTCGGCTCCTACAAGGCGCCGCGCGAGATCCTGTGGATCCTGGGCGTCGTCATCTTCATCCTGACCATGGCCACGGCCTTCATGGGCTATGTGCTGCCCTGGGGCCAGATGAGCTTCTGGGGCGCCACGGTTATCACCAATATCTTCTCGGCAATCCCGGTGGTGGGCGAGAGCCTGCTGCAGCTGCTGCGCGGTGGTTTTGCCGTGGGCAACCCGACGCTCAACCGCTTCTTCTCGCTGCATTACCTGCTGCCGTTCATCATTGCGGCGGTCGTGGTGCTGCATATCTGGGCGCTGCATGTGCCGGGCAACAACAACCCGATCGGCGTCGAGGTCAAGGACAAGCGCGATACCGTGCCCTTCCATCCGTATTATACGATGAAGGACGCCTTCGCGATGGTGCTGTTCATGATCCCGTTCGCGTGGTTCGTGTTCTTTGCCCCCGACATTCTGGGCCATCCCGACAATTACATCATGGCCAATAGCCAGGTGACCCCGTCCCATATCGTGCCGGAATGGTATCTGCTGCCCTTCTACACCATCCTGCGCGCCATCGACTTCAACGTGCTGTTCATCAACTCCCAGCTTGGCGGCGTGATCGCCATGGGCCTGTCGATGCTGGCGCTGCTGGTGGTGCCGTGGCTGGATACGAGCAAGGTTCGCTCGGGCACGTTCCGCCCGATGTTCAAGTGGTTCTACGCCCTGTTCGTGCTCGACTTCATCGCCCTGGCGTATCTGGGTGCGCAGGAAGCCGCCGAGCCCTACACGACGCTGGCCAAGGTGTGCACCGGCTACTATTTCCTCCACTTCTTCGTCATCCTGCCCGTGTTGTCGCGCATTGAGGTTGCCAAGCCCCTGCCGACCAGCATTTCCGAGAGCGTTCTCGGCAAGGCACATTCGTGAAAGGCGGGGCGGGTTCAATGTTGACGTTCAAGACCATCATCGCTGCTGTCGCTATCGCCGCCGGCATGGCTGCAGCGCCGGCCTTCGCTGCCGAAGGCACCGCGCCGCCGGTGCCCAAGGAAAGCTGGAGCTTTGCCGGCATTTTCGGCACCTATGACCAGAACCAGCTGCAGCGCGGCTTCCAGGTGTTCCGCGAAGTCTGCTCGAACTGCCACAGCGCTCGGCTGCTGGCGTTCCGCAATCTTTCCGAAGAAGGCGGTCCGGGCTTCACCGAAGGCCAGGTCAAGGCGCTGGCGCTCGAATATGACGTGGCCGATCCGACCGCCGATGGCGGCACCCGCAAGGCCGTGGCGGCCGATCGCTGGCCGTCGCCCTTCGCGACCGACCAGGATGCCCGCGACGCCAATGGCGGCGTCGTGCCCCCCGATTTCTCGGTGCTGGCCAAGGCCCGTGGCATCAAGGACGCCTTCCCCTGGTGGATCACCAATTACTTCACCGGCTATTCCGAAGGCGGCCCGGACTATATCCACGCGCTGCTGAACGGCTATCACGATGAAGCGCCCGAAGGGTTCGATCTGCCCGAGGGTAAGCATTACAACGATTACTTCCCCGGCCACTCCATCGGCATGGGCCCGCCGCTGCAGGACGATCTGGTGGCCTATGAAGCCGCCGAAGGCCAGGAGCCGGTGCCGATGACGGTCGAGCAATATTCGCACGACGTCGCCGCGTTCATGATGTGGCTGGCCGAGCCGGGCCTGGTCTCCCGCAAGGAGACCGGCTTCAAGGTGCTGCTGTTCCTCATCGCCTTTGCCGGCCTGATGTGGGCCACCAAGCGCAAGCTGTGGCAGGGCATCGAGCACTAAGCTCGTCGCAACACGATTTCGCAAAGGGCTCCCTCGGGGGCCCTTTGTTTTTGCCGCGGTCACATCGGCTTCAGGGCTCTTGCCAAGAGCGCGCCGGGCCGCAATATGATATCAATAGCCAAATCAATCGCGAGGCCGCCGACATGTCCGCAGTTCGCATCGCCGTGACATTTGTCAGCGCCGCCATCACCGTCAGCCGCCACCCCGTGGTGCGCGCCGGTGTGCGGGCGGTGGTCAGCAATCCCAAGGCGCGCGAAACGGCTATCGGGGTGACCCGCTCGGCCGCCTATAATGCCGGCGTGATCGCGCGACACATCATGGGCCGCCGCGCTCCCTGATTTTTCAAAACCAATTATCCAACTTGCAGGATTGCGATGACGCTCGACCTCAAGGCCCTTGTGCGCACGATTCCGGACTATCCGAAAAAGGGCATCCTGTTTCGCGACATCACCACGCTGATCGAGCATCCCGAGGGCTTCAAGGCCAGCATTGAGCAGATCGCCGAAGCGCATCGCCATCTGGGCGTCACCCATGTCGCCGGGATCGAAGCGCGCGGCTTCATCTTCGGGGCCGGGGTGGCGATTGCGCTGGGCGTCGGCTTCATCCCCGTGCGCAAGAAGGGCAAGCTGCCCGGCGAAACTATCGGGCAGAATTACGCGCTCGAATATGGCGTTGATACGATCGAGATCCATGCCGACGTGCTCGACGCCGGCGACACGGTGCTATTGGTCGACGATCTTATCGCCACCGGCGGCACGGCCATCGCCGCCGTGGGTCTGCTGCGGCGTACTGGCGCGACGGTGGCCAACGCGGCCTTCGTCATCGACCTGCCGGACCTCGGCGGCGCGGCAAAGCTCGAGGCCGAGGGCGTGGAAGTCTCAACGCTGATGGCGTTTGCGGGGCATTGAGGGCACGATGCCCTACCAGCTCTTCCGCCCATCCATCTTCTCGATCACCAGGCTCGACAGGTCCAGTTCGTCCACCAGCCGCAGATTGACCGCATAGGTCCGCGCGGTGGGGAAGCTGTTGGGGTCGCCGTTCTTGGGCGTGCCGTCGCTATTGTACATCGAGGCCCAATCGGGAGAATCGCCCCAGGTTTGGATGCCGCAATTGGCGCAGAAATGGTGCAGGTTCATGCCGCCGCTGGCCGAATAGGTTTTCTCGGCGGTCGCCGAGAGCATCTTCAATTCGCCTTCGCCGAAATAGCCCCAGACCGCGCCGGTCCTGTGGCAGAAGCTGCAATTGCACTCCTTGGCAGAGGTCGGCAGATGGGGCAGTTCGATTCTGGTCTGGCCGCAGTGACAGGTGGCGATGACGGACATGGCGTGGCTCCGAGCTGTGATAGGCGCCAGCATGGCCATGGGCCGTGACATTCCGTGTCAGCAGCGTTATGCCGCCATGGCCTGGCGCTGGTCGACGAGGCAGAACTGGTTGCCCTCGGGGTCGCGCATCACGGTATAGGTGGGCAGCACCCGCACGATTTCGGCTCCTGCGGCTTTGAGGCGTTCCACCTCGTTGCCGCGCTCGCTCACCGCAATATCGAAATGCACGCGATTATTATCATAGCGCCGGCCTTCCACATTCTGGAAGCAGATGCTGGGGCCTGGGCCATCCACCATCACGGTGGGGTCGGTTTCCGGCGTCAGCCCGAGCGCGGCGAGCCGGGCGATTTCGGCCTCGTCATAGTCCCGCACGGCATAGCCGTCGAGCATCTCGGCCCAGAACTGGGCCAGTTTGGCCGGCTTGTCGCAGTCGAATACGATTTCCTGGATGGCACCCATGCCTTGGCTCCTGTGGTCGTTTCTTTTTCGTTAAACCGGAATTAAGGCAAGACTGGGCAAGCGAAAGGCCCGGCGCAAGGGGATGCGCCGGGCCTCGTGAAGCGTATTTGTCAGCGCCGGAGCGTTACGGCTCAAGCTGACCGGTTTCGGGCCGCTCTTCGGCGCTGATATCGGGCTCGTTGCGCGTCTTGTAGAGCGAGAAGATAATCCCGCCCGCCAGAATGCTGACGGTGACCAGCAGCGAGAGCAGCGTATCGATATGGATATGCAGCGGCACAAGGAAGATCTTGATGCCCACCAGCACCAGGATGATCGCGAGCGACACCTGCAGATAACGGAAGCGGTTCATCGCCGCGGCCAGCGCGAAATACAGCGAGCGCAGACCCAGAATAGCAAAGATGTTGGACGTGTAGACGATGAAGGTGTCCTGCGTCACGGCGAAGACAGCGGGCACGGAGTCGACGGCAAAGACCAGGTCGACCACTTCCACCATGATCAGCGCGACAGCCAGCGGGGTCAGCCAGGTGACGATCTTGCCGGTCTTGGGGTCCGGCTGCTTGACTGTGAAGCTGCGGCCATGCAGCTGTTTGGTGACCCGGAAACGTTTAGTAATGAACTGGAAGATCTTGTTTTCTTCCAGGTTCGGTTCTTCATCCTTGTGGGTGAACATGCGGATGCCGGTGAACACCAGGAAGGCGCCAAAGCCGAACAGGATCCAGTTGAATTCATTGACCAGAGCCGCGCCGAGCCCGATCAGGATGGCGCGGAACAGGATGACGCCCAGAATGCCCCAGAACAGCACGCGGTGCTGGTAGATGCGGGGAATGGCCAGGAAGCCGAAAATGGTGGCGATGACGAACATATTGTCCATCGCCAGGCTCTGTTCGAGCAGATAGCCGGTATAGAATTCGAGACCGGCCTCAGCGCCACGCTGCCACCAGACCCAGCCACCAAAGGCCACGGCAATCAGCACGTAGAAGCCGTATAGCGTCAGGCTCTCCTTGGCGCCGATCTCGTGCTCATCCTTGTGCAGGACACCGAGATCGAAAACCAGCAGAGCGATCACGATCGTAATGAACGCGATCCAAAAATAGACGGGAGTACCTAGAAAATCACCCGATAGGGCGGCAAGAAGCGATTCCATCGCCGGACCATCTCCATGAGAAAATTGGAGCAGCTCCGACATCGCGAGAGCATCATCACTCTCGCCAGAGGGGCCCGGCGCCGCGTGTTAATAATGCGCGTAGGGCGAGAGAAATTCAAGCCCCCGTCTGTTTTGGGGTGATTTTCGCGCCTCGATCTGGCCCGCCGTCAGACCACCCGCGGTGAGAATGGCATGGTAGGTTTGGCAGTTAGGTGTGGAGACTAAAACCAGCACTGTTCTCCCTCGGGCTTGACCCGAGGGCCACTCGCCGCTTGTGCCGGGTTGAGGACGACCCTCGGGTCAGGCCCGAGGGAGAGCGGTGGGTGGGGCGATTTGGGGGTGCTGCCACAGAAGTATGTGCGGTTTGGCGGGCAGAAAGTGCCCTACCGCGGTGTACACAACATCACGATGGCATCACCAGTTTCCAGCTGCATGGCCACGCCGTGATTGGGATCAGGAATCACCCGCCCGGCCTGCACATTGCGGGCGGCGCGCAGGGGGCCGTCGCTGAAGCCGACCCCATCTTGATAGCCCATGATGGCGCCCGTCCCCGAGGATGGGTCGCCAAAGGTGGTCGAGGCGAAGCCATAGACCGAGCCATAGATGGTCAGGATGCCGACGCGGGCGGCATTAGTGTCCCGGCACGACCAATTGCCCTGAAACTGCTGGGCAAAGCTGGGCGTGGCGGCAAGGGCGAGGAGGCTGGCGGTGAGGGCGATTCGGCGCATGAGCCGCAGAGTGAAGTGGCGCGCTGTCGCATTCAAGAGCGCCGCTTGAGCAATCCGCCGATCAGGGGCAATCTGGTGAGCGCGAGCAACACTCGCTGGCTGGCCGGCGCGCGGTAGTCACGCAATTTGGAAAAGCCCACCACTTCGGCCGTGTAGACCAGCTCGCCGCGCTGATTGGTGGCGGTGATGCGGTTGAACAGCAGGCCCCAGCCGGGAATCGAATTGGAGGCGCGCTTGTCGGTCACCACCAGCTCATAACTCACCGTATCGCCCGGCCGCACCGGCACCTTGAAGTCCATGGTATTGACGCCCGGCGAAGGCCCGGAGATGCCCGGTTCTTCCCCCAGTCCGCGCAAGCGCTGCTCTTCGGCATCAAGCGCGTCGACCATGCGGCGATGGCCGACGCTGACCGTGTGCCACCCGCTGGCGACCAGCCCGCCGAAATGGCTGTGCTTGGCGGCCTCGGGATCGAGATGGAAATATTGCGGATCATAGAGGCTGGCAAAGCGGATGATTTCGTCAGCGGTAAAGGTGTGGCTGCCGAGCGGAAATATCTCGTTCAGCGCGATATTCTCGAACCAGCGGGTCATGCTGCGGCTTCCGCATTGCGCGTCTCGACCAGATTGGCCAGCCGCATGGTCAGTACCGGCTTGCCCTGCTGGTTGCGGATGTCAAAATCGAGCGTGACAATGCCCCATTGCGGATGGCTGGCGGAGCGGCGCAGTTCGGTGATTTTTACTGTGCCGCCGATCGTGTCATCGACCATGACCGGGTTTTTCCATTTCAGATTGGTGAAACCTAGTCCGCCGGTCGAGGCAATCTGGCTCAGGAAACTGTCGACCAGCATGCGCAGGCTCAGTGCCCCGGTCTGCCAGCCGCTCGATGCCAGCCCGCCCAGCAGCGACGCCTTGGCGGCTTTTTCATCAAGATGAAAGGGCAGGGGATCGAATTCGCGAGCGAATGTCGTGATCATCTCGCGGGTCACCTTGGTGTGGCCCAGCGCGATGACTTCGCCCACGGCAAGGTCCTCGAAATGGCGGCGATCGCGGGTTACAGGATTGGTCATCGAACTTCCCTATACGTCAACGCCTTTTGCACCCTTTTCCAGGTTGGGGCAAGCGCTGGACCCTCAGATGCCGGTCGGCAGACGCCGGCTGACGCGATAGTCGAGCGGGGTCATGCCGCGCAGGCGCCGGAAGGCTTTTGCCAGGTAATTGGCGTCGCTGAAGCCGGTCAGCGCGGCAATGGCGCCGATCGTCATGTCGGTGGCGACCAGCAGCCGTTCGATCCGCTCGATGCGCCGCTCCTGCACGAAACTGGAGGGCGCTAGGCCCGTGGCCAGGGTGAACTGGCGGACAAAATGGCTCCGGCTCATCTCGGCCAGGGTGGCGAGCCGATCGACATTGAGCGTACGGTTGAGGTTGGTGTCGATATAGGCAACCACTCGCGCGATAGCGGGCGGCAGGGTGAAATCGGGCGCCGTGTCGGTGCCGAACACCCCGTCATGCAGGGCCGCCATGGCGCCATAGGCGGCGCTCGATGCCTCGCCCGGAGAAATGCCAGGCCGGTCGATCAGCGTATGGCAGGCCAACGCCAGGCGGTCGACAATGCTGGGCGGCAGGGTAACGACAGGGCCGGCGGCGTCGATAATCTCGCGGGCGAGGCGTAGCGCTTCCCGCCCGTTCAGCACCATCCAGAAATATTCCCAATGCCCGCCCCGCTCCAGCCAGTAGCGATGGGCATGGGGCAGGCTGAGCACCATGGTTTGCCCCGGCACCAGCCGATGCCGAACCCCGGCAAAATCGAGCCGGCCTTCCCCCACAATAGTGTGCTGGATGACCAGGAATGGTGCGCTGCCGCGCTGCAGCCCGTCCCAGGAATAGACTTCATTGAGCCGCTGCTCATAGCCGGCACTGATCGCCATGCAATGGAGTGGCACGGCGCTTTTGGGGAGCGTCAGGGCGCGGACTTTATGGCCGTAGTCGATGAGCTGTTTGAGCACAAAATTACCCGCAATGGCACAAGGTTTCTCTAGCACCAATGCGGCGTTCAACGCTAGCAGTGTGCTAACCAATTCGCAGTGTGTGCTGCGTCCCGGAGGAACGTCATGTCATTCAAAGTTACCGTCATCGGCGCCGGCTCGGTCGGCTTCACCAAGACGCTGATTTCGGACCTGCTCAAGGTTCCCGAATTTGCCGATTGCGAATTCGCGCTGACCGATATTAATCCGCACAATCTGGACATGGTCCACCAGATCATCGCCAAGATCGTCTCGGTCAATAATCTGCCGGCCAAGGTGACGGCCACGACCGATCGTCGCGCCGCCATTACCGGCGCCCGCTACATCATGAGTTGCGTTCGCGTCGGTGGGCTTGAGGCCTTTGCCTCCGACATTTCGGTGCCGCTCAAATATGGCGTCGACCAATGCGTGGGCGACACGCTCTGCGCCGGCGGCATTCTCTATGGCCAGCGCAACATCCCAGTGATCCTTGAATTTTGCAAGGATATCAAAGAAGTAGCCGAGCCTGGCGCAGTGTTCCTCAACTATGCCAACCCCATGGCGATGAACACCTGGGCAGCCAATGCCTATGGCGGCGTGCAGACCATTGGGCTGTGCCATGGCGTGCAGCATGGGGCACATCAGATCGCCCAGGTGCTGGGTGTGGCCGATAGCGAGCTCGATTATGTGTGCTCCGGCATCAACCACCAGACCTGGTATATCGATATTCGCGCCAAGGGCCGCAAGATCGAGAAGGACGAGCTGATCGCCGCTTTCGAGGCCCATCCGGTCTATTCCAAGCAGGAAAAGGTCCGCATCGACGTGCTCAAGCGCTTCGGCGTCTATTCCACCGAGTCCAATGGCCACCTCAGCGAATACCTGCCCTGGTATCGCAAGCGCCCGGAAGAAATCTCCAAGTGGATCGACATGAGCGACTGGATTCACGGGGAAACCGGCGGCTATCTGCGTTATTCGACCGAACGACGGAACTGGTTCGAGACCGATTTCCCGATGTTCCTCGAACAGGCCGCCAAGCCGCTTGACCAGCATAAGCGCACGTCCGAGCACGCTTCCTACATTATCGAGGCTATGGAAACGGGCCGCGTCTATCGCGGGCATTTCAACGTGCGCAACAATGGCATCATCACCAATCTGCCGGACGATGCGATCATCGAAAGCCCCGGTTTTGTTGACCGTTTCGGCCTCAACATGGTCGAAGGCATCACCCTGCCACTGGCTTGCGCGGCCACCTGCTCGGCCTCGATTTCGGTGCAGCGCATGAGCGTGGAAGCCGCCATGACCGGCGATATCGACATGCTTAAGCTTGCCGTGCTGCACGATCCGTTGGTCGGCGCCATCTGCACCCCCGATGAAGTCTGGCAGATGGTGGACGAACTGGTCGTCACCCAGGCCCAGTGGCTGCCGCAATACAAGGACGCCGTTCCGGCCGCCAAGGAGCGGCTCGCTAAAGGCACCGTCAAGACCAAGGACTGGGAAGGCGCCGCCCGCAAGAAGGTTCGCTCCGTGGAAGAATTGCGCGAAGTCGTGGGCGGGCACCACTAAACCTCAGATCACCGGCATCTTCTCCCGAAACGGGCGCTCCACGAGCGCCCGTTTTGCTATTTCGGGGTGAGCACAAAGTTACCCTTTGACGGTGGAGTGCTGGCGCGGAGGCGCTAAAACCAAACGGCCCCAGCGCAGAGCGCCGGGGCCGCTTTTTGGAAGCAGGGGAGGTTAGCGTCAGGCGACGCGCTGCTTCCGGGAGCCACGAGCCCATTCCGGCAACATGGTGCCATGGGCTTCAAGGAGATCGTCAACCAGGTTCCAGATCTGGTCGAGATCGAGTTCGGCGGCGGTGTGGGGGTCCATCATCGCAGCGTGGTAGATGTGCTCGCGATTTTCGGTCATCAGCGCCTGAACGGTCAGTTCCTGCACATTGATATTGGTGCGGATCAGCGCGGTCAGTTGGGGCGGCAGGTCGCCGATAAAGGTGGGCTGCAGGCCATTGCTATCGACCAGACATGGCACTTCCACGGCTGCATTGTTGGGCAGGTTGGTGATGACGCCGTTGTTGCGCAGATTGCCGTAGATCACCGAGGGCTCGCCGGTCCAGACCGAGTTGACGATGGAGGAGGCGTATTCCTTGGACTGCTGAACCTCGATGCGGTCAGCGTTGCGGTAGTCCTCGGAGGTCTTTTTCCACTTGGCGATCTGCTCGACGCAGCGCTTGGGATATTCGTCGAGCGGGATGCCGAACTTCTCGATGATGTCCTCGCGGCCTTCCTTGATGAAATAGGGCGTGTATTCGGCGAAGTGCTCGGAGCTTTCGGTGACGAAATAGCCCAGGCGCGTCATCATTTCGTAGCGCACCTTGTTGGGGCAGCGCGGGTTCCAGGTCGGCTTGGGGGCGCGGCCTTCGGCATAGGCTTTGAACAGGTCCGGGTAGAGATCCTTGTAGGATCCGTCGGGCTGGCGATGCTCGAATTTGAGGTAGAAGGCCATGTGGTTGATGCCGGCCGAGCGATAGCGGATTTCCTCGTAGGGAATCTCGAGATCGTGCGCCAGTTCCATGGCCGTGCCCTGCACGGAATGGCAAAGGCCGACCTGCTTGATGGTGGGGTATTTCTCGGCAATGGCCCAGGTATTGATGGCCATCGGGTTGACATATTGCAGCATGATCGCCTCGGGCGCG
This sequence comes from Devosia sp. ZW T5_3, assembly GCF_044987315.1. NCBI lineage: Bacteria > Pseudomonadati > Pseudomonadota > Alphaproteobacteria > Hyphomicrobiales > Devosiaceae > Devosia > Devosia sp. ZW T5_3. Next base: position 7,726 of record NZ_JBJDRE010000006.1, on the reverse strand, counting down.
ACCTGCAGCATGTCTTCGCAGATGCTCCACAAATGAGGCACGGTGCGCAGGCCGCGCATGATGCCGCCAACGCCCAAGGTATCGGCAATGGTCTGGCGCAGATTATACTTTTTCGGCACGTCGAAATCGATGACCGTCGAGGGCTCGTAGCCGCCAATCTGGAAGCAGACGACGACGAAATTGGTGCCGTCCAGGGCCTGGCGCTGGTTGGAGTAGGTCTCGACCTTGGCCGGTACGCCCAGCGTCGAGATCAGCTTTTTGGCGATGACTTCGCTTTCTTCCAGCCGCGTGGGATTGATGTCCATCAGGCGGATGGTGGCGCCTGCGAGTGCCGGGCGCTGCAGGATATCGCCGACAATGTTCTTCATGAACACGGCCGATCCGGCGCCGATGAATGTGATCTTGGGGTTTGCCATTGGGGAATGCTCCAGCGTTAGGCGGCTATTTCGAATGCGGCGCGGACCAGCCGAGCCGTATATTCGGTTTGAGGATTGGTGAGGACATCGGCGACCGGGCCTTGTTCGACAATTTTGCCGTGTTGCATAACCATGACGCGGTGGCAGAGGGCGCGCACGACCTTGAGGTCGTGGCTGATGAACAGGTAGGAGAGGCCCTTCTCGTCCTGCAGCTTGCGCAGCAGATCGATGATCTGGGCCTGCACCGAGAGATCGAGCGCCGAGGTGGGCTCGTCCAGCAGGATGAATTCGGGCTCCAGCGCCACGGCGCGGGCAATGGCGATGCGCTGGCGCTGGCCGCCGGAAAACTCATGCGGGAAGCGGTTGAGAATGCCATCGGGCATGCCAGCATCCTTGAGCGCCTGGCGGACCCGATCGAGCCGCTCGCGGCCATTGGCCCCGATATTGTTGACGATCAGGCCTTCCTCGATGATCTGGCGGATCGACATGCGGGGATTAAGGCTGGCGAAGGGGTCCTGGAAGACGATCTGCATGCGGCTGCGCAGCGGGCGCATGGCGGCGCGATCGCGATCGTGGATCGGCTGGCCGTCGAAGAAGATTTCCCCGCCCTGATTGTTGATCAGCCGGATCAGGGCCTGGCCGAACGTGGTCTTGCCCGAGCCGGATTCGCCCACAATGCCGAGGGTTTCATGGCGGGCCAGCTTGATGTCGAGATTGTCGACGGCCTTGAGCTCGAAGAAATCGGGCTTGAAGAAGCCGCCGCGCTTGAGGGTGTAGGAGACCTTGACGTTCTTGCCTTCGAGCACTGTGTCCTGCTCACCGACCAAGGGATTGGCCGTGCCCTTGGGCTCGGAGGCCAGCAGGTGGCGGGTATAGGCGTGTTGCGGATTGGCGAACAAAGCCTCGGTGGCATTGTGCTCCTGCACGCGGCCATTCTGCATAACATAGACATAGTCGGAGAACTGGCGGACCACGGTCAGGTCGTGGGTGATCAGGATCACCGCCATGCCGTATTTGTCCTTGAGGTCCTTGAGCAGGTTCAGAATTTGGGCCTGCACCGTCACGTCGAGGGCGGTGGTGGGCTCGTCGGCGATCAGCACATCGGGGCGGTTGGCGAGCGCCATGGCGATCATGACGCGCTGGCGCTGGCCGCCCGAGAGCTGGTGCGGATATTGCCGCAACCGGGCACCGGGATCGGGGATCTGCACTTCCTCGAGCAGCTTTTCGGCGCGCTGCATGGCCTCTTGGCGGGAGATGCGATTGTGCAGATGCAGGATTTCGCAGATCTGCTGGCCGATGGTGTAGACCGGGTTTAGCGAGCTCATCGGCTCCTGGAAGATCATGGCGATATCATTGCCGCGCAGCTTGCGCATGTCGCGCTCGCTGGTGGCAACCACATTCTTGCCCGACAGCGTGATGCGCGAATTGGGCAGGATGGTTGCCCGCTTGGTCAAAAGCTTCATCAGGGTACGGGCGGTGACGGATTTGCCCGAGCCGGATTCCCCCACCAACGCGATGGTTTCGCCCTTGTGCAGCTGGAAGGATACGTCGTGCACGGCGTGAACCACGCCGCCCTCGACCTTGAAATCGACCCCGATATTGCGGGCATCAAGGATCAGCTCGCGGCCGTGGCTGTCGGCATCGTGGCGGGTATTGGAAACAGGCTGGTGATTGGTGTCTGGCATGGCCTGGTCCTCAATACGGATCGACGGCGTCGCGCAGGCCGTCGCCCAATGCGTTGAACGCAAAGACGGTGATCAGCACGAAGATGACGGGTGACAGGATCCAGGGATAGGAGCCGATCACCGAGAAGGAGCCGGTATCCTGCAGCATCAGGCCCCAGGAGATCAGCGGCGGCTTCACGGCAAAGCCGAGGAAGCCGAGGAAGCTTTCGAGCAGCACTACCGAAGGCACCGACAGCGTCACCGCCACGATGACGTGGCTGAGCACGTTGGGCAGGATGTGCCGGGTGATGATGCGCCCGTCGGATGAACCCACAGCGATGGCGGCGCGGACATATTCGATGCGGGCCAGCGAGAGGGTTTTGGAGCGCACTTCCCGGCTCAACTGCGCCCAGCCCAGCACCGCCATGACGCCGATGACGAAGGCGATGAAGACGTTGGAGGGCGCGGTGATGGGAATGAGCGAGGTCAGTGCCAGATAGAGCGGCAACTGGGGGAAGGCGAGGACGAATTCGACGAATTTCTGTGTCCAGCGGTCGAACCTGCCGCCCAGATAGCCTGAGGTAATGCCCACCAGCGTGCCGACCACAGTGGTCAGCAGCGTTACCACGAGGGCAATGGTGAGCGAGATGCGGGAGCCGACAATGCCGCGCGAGAGGATGTCGCGGCCGAACTTGTCGGTGCCCAACAGGTGGAAGGTCTTGGCCGGATCGGTGGGGCCGAAGAAATGGATATTGGCCGGGATCACCCAAAGGATGTGGTAGGCATAGCCCGGCACAAAGAAGCCCAGCTCGGTCGGGTTTTCATAATCCGGGCCGACAATGGGCTGGAAGGTGATGGGGTCGAGTTCCTCGCCTTCGCTGATCGGATAGACCACCGGAAGCGGGGAGAAGCTGCCATCGGCGTGGAAGAAGCTGATCGTGTCAGGCGGGGCAAAGCCGATATTGGTCTGCTTGGGATCGTGCGGGGCGAAGAAATCGGCAAAGACCGCGACGAGCAGCAGCAGCACGACCAGGATCATGCCGAGCATGCCCATGATGGAGCGGCGGAAGCGGCGCCAGACCAGGCTCGAATAGCTTTCGCTATTGGCGTAGCGCGGATTGATGGCGCCGGCGGAATTGACGTCGGCCTGTGACTCGGTGGCGGCGGTGGGCATGGCGGCGCCGGCATCGGGAGGCAGGGGGATGGATTGATCGATGGTATCGCGGGCCATCATGCGTCTCCCAGCCGGATACGGGGGTCAAGCACGGCCAGCATCATGTCCGAAATGATATTGCCGATGATCAGGGTGGTGGCGAGCACCAGCATGAAAGTGGCGGTGACCCAGACGTCGCCGACGGCCATGGAGCCGGTAATCGCCGGGCCCACGGTGGCAAGGCCAAAGACGATGGCGACTTCGATTTCGCCGGTCAGCATATAGGGCAGCACGACGCCCTGATAGGCGACGAGCGGATGCAGCGCATTGGGCACGGCATGCTTCATGATCACTGCGCCGTGGCTCAGGCCCTTGGCGCGGGCGGTTTCCACATATTGGGCATTGAGCACGTCGAGCAGATTGGCCCGCATTACGCGCATATTATAGGCCAGCCCGCCAAAGGTGGCGATGGCGATGACCGGCCAGACATGCTTGACCAGATCGACGAACTTATCCCAGCTCCAGGGAGCACCGCCATAGCGGGGCGAGAAGAAATTGCCCACATCCTGCACGCCCATGCGGAAGACCAGGAAATACATGATGACAATGGCCAGCAGGAACCGCGGGATGGTCATGCCGAGGAACGAGACGAAGCCGAACAGGGTATCGACCCAGGAATACTGACGGGTAGCGGCCACGATGCCCATGGTGATGCCGATGGCCGAGGCCAGGATATGGCAGGTCAGCGCCAGCAGGATGGTGGCGGGCAGGCGCTCGGCCACGACGGCGCCAACGGGCTTGTTGAAATAGAGCGAGTGGCCGAAATCGAAGCGGGTGATGATGCCCCAGATCCAGTTGACATATTGCACGGGCAGGGGGTCGAACAGGCCATTGGCGGCGCGATAGGCATCGGCCTGGGCCTTGGCAGCCTCGAAGGAAGCGCCGCCCTGATTGATGGCCATGGACTGGATATAGTCGCCATAGTCGCCGGGAGGCGCCTGGATGATGGCGAAGGTGACAAGGCTCAATACGAGCAGAATGGGTATCGCCGACAGGATGCGCGATATGAGGAAACGGATCATCTGGAGCGGCTCATCTTAAGTCTGTGGGTGACGAGGGGCCGGAGCCCCTCGCCGGGAGAAGAGCTTAGTTGCTCTTGATCGGACCATTACCGACGCCGGGGGCGCCCGGCAGGGTATCGGGGAACAGTTCGTTGGACGATTGCTGCTCGGCCGGAACATAGAGGCGTTCGCGGATCAGGCTGTCTTCGGCCCAGTTGAACTGCAGGATCGGGGTGCCCGGGGGCACGTTGACGAAGCGCTTGTTGATGATCAGCGCACCCGGATATTGGGTGAGGCCGATAGCAAACAGGTTCTCGGTATAGAGACGCTGGTAGGTCTTCATCAGCTCGATGCGCTCGGCCGGATCGGCCGTGGCGACGAAGCTGTTGACGGTGTCCACCATCTCCTGCTCGAAGGGCAGAAAATCCTGCGTGCCATCGGTGCCGGCGCGGTGGTTGTAGCTGATCTGGGGGCCGGTAGGCGCCAGGTTCTGCGTGTTCTGCACCACGGTGATCAGGTCGGCGCCGTTTCTAAGGACCTGCCAGTCGAACTTGCCAGCTTGATAGTTGGCATCGCGCTGATTGCCAGCCTGGAACTGCGCAATGACGCGCAGACCAAGGCGTTCCATCTGGGCGATCACGCCTTCGGCGAGGCTCTTGTCGGTCTGGTAGTCGGAGGTTGCCAGCAGGGTAATTTCGACATCCGCACCGCCCACCACATCGGCCGGGAAGTTGACGAAGCCATTGCCATCGGTATCGACCAGGCCGGCCTTTTCCAGCAGTGCCTTGGCGTCGTCCAGCGAGTACGGATAATAGACCGTGGAGTCATTGTCGTAATAGCTGGTCGGCGGCATCAGCCCGCCTGCGTAAGGCGTGGTGAAGGGGCCTTTGACCAGGGCTTCGCCCAGCGCCTGGCGATCAAGCGCATAGGTTACGGCTTTGCGGAAATCGAGATTGCGGTTGAGTTCGCGCACGGCCTGGCCGCGGGCATCTGGTTCGCCCCAGCCATTGGCCGACAGGTTCGGATAGAGCGAGTAGGAGATGGTGCGAGCGCCAAAGGCGAGACGGGCGGGCGCGGATTCTTCGGCCGAACGGCGGAGGGCTTCGACGAAGCTTTCCGGCTGTTCGAGATTGGACAGATCGCCCGAACCGGCCACGGCCTGCACGTCGCGGTCTGCCCAGGTGGACAGGCGATATTGCAGCTCGTTCAGGTAGGGGAGCTGGTTACCGTTCTCGTCGACCTTCCAGTAATAGGGATTGCGGCGCATCACGATGATGTCGTTGGCGCGATATTCCACCGGCGCCCAGGCACCCATGACAGGAATGTTGAGATATTCGGGTGGGAAGGCGTTCTTGAACTGGTCATAGGTCGCGCCATCCTTGTATTTGGGATGCTCGGCCTTGAGGATATGGCTCGGACCGGGGCAGAAATTGCCATAGGCCATGGCATAGAGATACTGGGTCGGCTTGACGTCCTTGAAGGTCCATTTGATCGTGTACGGATCGACCTCTTCAAGCGTGGTGCCGACGCCGAACGTCTCGGGCGAAGCGCCATTGAGCGGTGTGACCTGCGGATCGAGCAGCACGTCGTTCCAGTAGAACATGATGTCTTCGGCGTCGAAGGGGTCGCCGTCGGACCATTTGGCGCCTTCGATCAGGTGCATGGTCAGCTGATGGCCGTCTTCGGACCATTCCCAGCTCTTGGCGAGGTTCGGCAGGGGCTCGAGTTCCTCGGCCTTGACCTGGAACAGCGGGCCGGTGCGTGTCAGGCATTCGGAGAGGCCGATATCGATGCCGCCCCAGCCCTGGGTCTGGCCGGCGCTGTAGTTCCAGCCTTCCGGGCGACCGCCGATGACGTGGCGCATCACATCGCCATAGGTGCCGATGCCGTCGGGCATGTTGGCGGTCTTGTAGACCAGGGGTTCCTTGGGCAGGCGCTCGGCGACGGGCGGCAGCTTGCCGGCATCCACGAACGCCTTGACGTAGTCGGGCTCGTGATATTCAGGCAGCGCCTTGAATTCCTGGATATCCTTGATCCCCACGAAGGTGGGGACCTGCTGGGCGTCGAATTTCGGTGGTTCGGGCGGGGTGGTGGGGGCCACAGTCTGGGCTTGCGCCGCAAGAAGGGAAATACCCAGCATCAAGCCTGCCCCGCCAAGGGCAATAGCGTGTTTTCTCATAGTTCCTCCCATGGCAACGGACTGGCTTGAGCCAGAGGCCGAATATCCCATTCGAGCCCGTCTCCCGTGCAATGCTTGAATGGTACGCCTTGCCATGGCCGAAGCAATCCGGAATGATAGAGACTTCTTCCGGGTTTCTAAGATTTGGAAAATCGTGCAATGGACGAACTCAACGCCGCTGGCGACCTGGTCCGGCTGCCCAGGCAGCGGGCGCCGCGCCCCACGCCGCGGCCGGATCGCAGCTTTTATGCCTCGGGCAAGGCCTTTGGCCGCTTCGGCATGCGGGCCTTTACACCCCAGTTGATGGCGGCCGCCCACAGCCATGGTCATATCGAGTTCAACTGGCTCACGCACGGCACGATGGACTATTTGTTCGATGGACGGGCCATTACGGTGGGGGCCGATCGGCTGGTGGCGTTCTGGGCCGGTATTCCGCACCAGACCGTGGGGCTGAGCGGCGAGGCGATTGCCGGAAAACAGCACAATATCTACCTGCCGATGGATTCGTTCCTGCACATGCCGCAATTGGGACGGCTGACCGAAACCCTGATGGGCGGCGGGGTGATCCAGCTGCTGCCCGATGCCATCGGGCTCGACACGCTGGAGCGCTGGCACGGCGATTATCGCAGCGGCAATTCACTGCGCACCGATATCGTGCGGCTGGAAATCGGCACCATGTTCCGGCGGGCGGCCATTACCGGTTGGGACCTGCTGCTGTCGCCCTGGATCGAGCCGACTGGCAGCCGCACCCGCACCGGTTCGCCCGTGCGCTATGTGGTGCGCATGGTGCGGCATATCGTGGAGAACATCACCGAGCCACTGACCGCCGAGGACATTGCCCATGTGGTGGGGCTGCACCCCAATTACGCGACCAATCTTTTCACCAAGGTGATGAGCATTTCGGTGCAGAAATTCGTGGTCCGGATGCGGCTGATCCGGGCACGGTCATTGTTGTTTGACGGCAATACCTCCATCGCCAACGTGGCATTCCAGTCCGGTTTCGTCAGCCAGACCCAGTTCTACGAGCATTTCCGCAAGGCCTATGGCATGACGCCCAGCCAGATGCGCAAGGATACGATCGAGGGGTAGGTTTCTCCTCCGGACAGCCGAAAACGCCGCCCGGCCTGGTGTGGCGTCGCGGTTATACGGTAACGGGCGGCCATTGGACCTTCCGAAACAGATAGAGTGGGCCAATGGCCGCCCGTCACGATCCGCTTTTTATGCAGGGTCCGGTTCAGGCGGTACCATTCTTG